>NZ_NEGD01000012.1:0-117901 GCF_002135245.1 Acinetobacter sp. ANC 4218
ATGTGCTGATTGTCCTGAATAAAGGCGTACCTCATTTGGACTGGCTTGCGAAGTACACCGCGGCCTTTTTTAATATGTCTCTTTCTTCAGTGACCCTTTGCAGCTCTTTTTTTAACTTTGCCAATTCTGCACTTGGATCAGTAGATTCTGTTGTCTTGGGTTGCTGTGGATCATAACGTTTAATCCAGGCATATAAACTATGTGTGGTGGTTCCTAAACGTGCAGCAACTTCGGTCACACTATGACCTTTCTCAGTGACTTGTTTTACTGCTTCAATTTTGAATTCTTCAGGATATCGTTTACTGCTCATAAGCACCTCGTTAATTAGCCATTTTATCTAACTAAAAGGTGTCTACAAAATCGGTGGCTATTCAAACTGTGGTCCGGTGACATTCCAGTGAAAATTATGAGTCATCAAATATAAAGTGTAACTATCAGCGAGTAATCGGGATAAACCTTCGACAATTTTTGCGCGATTATCTTGAGAGATACCAATATCAATTGCTGCCATTTTGGCTTGTTTTTTTTGGCTGCACATAATCAAATTCCTAATGTTTTGAAATGTAATTAGATGACCATAACACTGTTAGATATACAATTTAAAGCAGAAGATAACAAATTATTTATACTTATTATAACATTTTCAAACAAGTACGATTAGTTCTACTTTTTAGAAAGAAAAGCATCAATATTTTAATTGAAAACGTGGTTCCTAGAATCCTGTTTATTCAAATATAGCGAAATTCTAAAAATCATAGCACAGGAGTATTTTCATAAAATATCATTGCACAAGGTTTTTAATATGATACCAAATTAAGTAATCAGCTATACAGTACTAGTATTAAGCTAAATGATGTCTTCGTGCTGATCATCGGATGTAAAGCTCATATATTGAAATATCCAATCATGCTTAATAGCACTTATTGAGAAGTACTATACTTAATAATCAAGGTGCCTTAAACAAATTTCAGCTACGAACAATGTTCAGCTTTCCTTTCAAGCCTGTGCTGAATGACATATACTTAAAATGGCAAGTAATTACGATATAAAACAAAATTATAGGAGAAATAAGGATGGCAGGATTATCTATTTGGCACGTAGTCATTTTTGCAATTGTAGTGATTCTTTTATTTGGCACATCAAAACTTAAAAATTTGGGTAAAGATGTCGGTGGTGCCATTAAGGATTTTAAAAAATCGATACGTGATGATGAATCATCAGTAAAACTGAACGAACAACATAGTCTAGAACAGAAGCATCAGAACAATAACGATACAACAACCAGCAAAAACTGAGTGGATGGAGGGGTCAAATGCTGAATGTAGGCGTGACGGAACTGCTGGTATTTGGCATCATTGCTCTATTGGTGCTGGGTCCTGAAAAATTGCCAGAGGCCGCTCGTTTTGCTGGAAAATGGTACGGCCACCTCAAACGCTTGATCAGTAATGTCCAACATGATATTGATCGTGAACTTCGACTGTCGGAACTACGTGAAGAAATGCAGAACGAAATGCAACGTCTGCACGAGTTGGAACAGCAAATGCAGAACCAGATGCAACAGTTACAGCATGATAAAATCATGACCGATGACCAACAAACGCAGGTCAAACTCGATAATCAGCAAAATAACTTTCCAGTCTATAAATTTCTTGAATCCAAGCCACTGTCCTTATTTACCCAAACCGGTTCTCAAACTCAACAACTTACTCGGCTTCATAAACAGAGCAACCAGATCAGGGAAATGGCATGAAATCCAAAACTACACCACCAAATGTGGAGAAGCAGATTACGCTACAGGATATGCCAATCACCCAGCATTTGATTATCTTGCGCCAGCATCTGATTAAAATTATCGGGTTACTGATTGTACTCTTTTTCTGCCTGTTACCCTTCGCCAATCAAAGTTATCAGTGGCTGTCTGAACCACTACGTGCACAGTTGCCAATAAATTCCTCAATGATTGCCACTGATGTCACGGCAACCTTCATGGCACCATTTAAACTGAATTTTTTTATAGCCTTGATGATTGCCATGCCGTTCATCCTCTATCAATTCTGGGCGTTTGTAAAACCAGCCCTATATCAAAGGGAAAGAAATCTGGCTTTGCCGCTATTGCTAGGTAGTATCGGAATGTTTTATACAGGGATTGCTTTCGCCTACTTCATCGCCCTGCCATCCATTTTACACTTTTTTATCAGCGTTTCCCCGGACACGGTAGCACCGATGACTGACATCAACAGTTACTTGGGCTTTTGTTTAAAGTTATTTTTGGTGTTTGGAATAACCTTTGAAATTCCGATTCTGACCTTAATTCTCATTCTGATCGGAGTGGTCAACACAGAACAACTGATAGATAAACGTAAATTTATTATTGTCGGCTGCTTTTTTATCGCCATGTTTGTCACGCCACCGGATCCATTATCTATGATTATGCTCGCTATTCCGATGTGGCTGCTGTTTGAAACAGGTTTGTTCTTTGGTAAGTTAATTGAGAACAAAAAGATCCATCATGCATAGACTTTATATAAGAACTATATAAATTATTTATTGACAATCTTCAGATTGATTACCAAGAGATATTAGCTGGATGTTTACTTTTTTCGTTCAAAAAAAAAAAATACATAACTTAAGAGAAGGCGTATACTTTATAATAACAAATAGAATCACCTAGGAGCAGACAAATGCCTCTCAAATTTGTAATCCGATTCGCGAGTATTTTGTTTTCATTATTAATTCTGGTTGTTATCGCGACTCAATTTTTATTTTCAAGTAAGGTAACAACGGACATATGGATCATTTCATTTCCTATTATTTTGGCTATTCCAATCTTGACATCTATTGTTTTTGCAAAAAATGATGAATTCAGTATCCATTCTATGGATTAATGTATTTATATGAATTGATAAAGTAATGTCCTAATCACTGAAAAGCTCATTACAAGGTGGGCTTTTTTATTGTCCAATAACAAGAAGAAATAGGATGTACTGAGAATTAATCAATGGTTGTTAAGTCTGGATAAGAGTAAAATGGGTACATTGAGTGCAACAATGCACAAGCCTGTATATCTGTGTTATGGCATGCTAAAATATCAGACCGTATATCGGTCAAATAATCTCAAAGCTTGATTGACGGTCAAGACCATATTTCACCTCAATCATGGCAAATTCTATCTCGACATCATCATTAATCACCGCAAGTATTGTTTCACATACACTGGATTTCACCCAGTCTCTATAACCTTTAAGATAGTATTCCTTTACCTAATTCTGGAGGTAAATCACGCCAGGGACTACCGGTTCGAGCAATCCACTCAGTACAGATTTAAGAAATAGTCTATTATTTTTATCTCTGCACCCGTGGTCTAGCCATTATAGATTTATCATCCTAATTTGGCTAATTCTCAGCAGCCCCTAATAAAAAAGTGGGATTCACCAAATACTTTACCCTATTTAATAGTCTTGTATTTTGCTGTTAATGGCAACCAAACTAAATAGCTATAAACGAAAACAGCTACGACCATCGCGATATGAAATGCCCAATCAACCCAATAACTGAGATCGAACAAAGTAGCGGAAAAGTATAAAGGTAGGAAAAAGAATCCCAATATAGCAATACCTAAAGCTATCCAAGCGCTACGTCGATGATTGAATGTTTTTTGCCTATTTTTGATTAGCCAATATAACCATGGCATGATTAGCAGGGTGAGCAGTATTACAACGAGAAGCCCATTTTCTAGTATGGCCTCCCACAACATCATCAGCATTTGATAAATTATCATTATAATTTCCTGTTCCTGATTGGCAAATTAAACACGCCCTTTCGCTACAGCCATGTAGGCTGGCTTGAGCATCATTTCCTCTAAAAACCAAGCAAAGTAACTTTCTTTCAATGGATCAACAAATGGTACAGTGGGTGTTAAATTATTTTCATAGTCAAATTCAACCAACATTGCTTTACCCTCTTCAATTAAAAGTGGACAAGAGGTATAACCATTAAACTTCTGACTTGGTAACTGACCTTTCATCACATCAATCAAATTTTGTACTACCACTGGAGCAGATAACTTGACTGTAGCTGCAGTTTTACCTTTTGGAGTGCCATTGATATCACCTAATCCAAAAACATTAGAGTAGCGGGTGTGTTGCAATGTATATTTATCAACCTCTAGCCAGCCAATAGAATTAGCAAGCGGGCTGTTTTTTACACTATCTACAGCAACCATTGGTGGCACAAGATGTATAAAATCATACATTTCTGTATGCTGATTTCCCTGTGTATCGACAAAAAATGCAGTTTTCTTATCGACGTCAATACCTGTTAATTTTCGTTCAAAATAAACATCAATTGGTTTTTCAAGTGATTGCCAACGGTTAAGCACATTTTCATTGACCTTAGGAACACTAAAGACTTGTTTGCTTGGACTAAAAAAATCGATTTGGCTATTGCTCAGTGTCCCAGCTTGTTGCAAGCGGTCATATAACATGAATGTCATTTTTAACGGTGCACCTGCACATTTCATATCCGTATGCGCCATAGTCATTACCGCTCGTCCACCACGTTTTCGAAATTTGTCCATCTGATGCCAAGTTGCTAAAGCTATTTCGGGGCTAGCATAGACACTACCAATTCCATTTTTACCCAAATCACTTTTGGATAAACCTTGAATTTGTTCATACCCTAAACGCAGTCCGGTAGCAACCACCAAAAAATCATACTTTATTGTTTCACCTGCCTCTGTCACTATTTGATTTTGGTCAGGCTCAAATGCTTGCACATTAGATTGAATCCAATTCACATCTTTGGGTACAAGGCTTGTATTATCATTTAATACTTTATCAACTGATTGCCATATCCCAGTTGCCAATAAGGTATAACCTGGTTGATATCGATGCGTGGTATTATGATCAATAAGTATTAGCTTGGCATTCGGCAACTGTTTGCTTAAGCGGTTAATCGCTGCCAGCCCGGCCAATCCTGCTCCTACTACAACCACAGTAACCGCATTCGTTTCTGCTGAAGCCTGAGTGGTATGACTTAAATGCAGACCTGCTGTAGTGATGAGTCCGACACCAGCTGCCATTTTTAGAAAATCCCGTCGATTATTACGAATACTCATGTATTCTCCTTTCGAATCTTTTTTATCGTTAAAGTGTTATTCAATGACCGGCTTTAGAATCTCTATTTCATTTCTGATCTTAGGTCATATGTAGATCACTAACATCAATCCATTCTAGTCTTCTGATCCTAATAAAATTCGAATAGATGAGATTATACTATCTAGTTAATTTTGCTTAAAAAACAAAATTTTTCATAGCCGACCAAAGCACTATAATTGATCAATCCTGATGCTGATTTTTTGTATAGGTTCTTTTAGCCTGTTATATTTTTATTTACAAGCAGATTAAATTATATACAAATTTATCTCATTAAATCACTTTTTTGATGCTTGGTTAGTATGTGCTAAGAGCCTAGATTAATATATTAAATTGAAAACAGTACTACAGCATCAGAAAGAAAAAACCAACTGATGCATCACTTACGAAATTAGTATTCGTAGTTATTATTGATTGACCATTCTTGTAATTTTCCAAACTTGATCTGGTCATTAAAAAGCAAATCATTGTTTGCTAGCATCCTACTCTCATCTGTTGGACAGAAACCATCATCACAGTCTGAATCGACGACCCAGCAGCCGCGGACAAATAGGATTTCATTTCCTTCTTGCTCCAGCTGTTTTTCTACCCGTTGAATTGCTTCATCAATGTTTTTTGCGCCTAAATAAGCTGTCACATACGCATAGGATTCCGATGGATCCGATGCTTTTTTAAATTCAATGCCTACACAAAAAAGATGGTTTTTCATCATTTACTCCTCATTTATTTTTAGTCCAAATCTCTCATCAAACTTATTCAGATCCAGCAATTTTTTGCATCTAAAAAAACTGAACCTCTATAGAAAATAGGTCAGTAAGGAAAACCTCACTGACCTGTGTTTAAAACTTAATACGCCAATTTTAACAGAAATCTAAACAGTCCTGCGACCAAGGCCAAGCTTAAAAAACCAGCCAGCCATAAGCCAATAAACCATTTCAATTCAGAAATTTTCATTCAGCCTCCTTAATGATAACCCTCATCACCCACGCGCACTTTATCCCTGAAAACCCAATACGATAGTCCGGTATAAATAAGAATGATCGGAATTAAAATCAGTGCGCCAATAAGGGCGAACAATTGACTACTGGCAGGTGCTGCAGCCTCCCAGATAGTGATGGATGGTGGAATGACATAAGGCCATAAACTAATCAGAAAACCGCTATAAGCGAGAATCACCAAAGCCAAAGTATAAATGAATGGCAGGAACTCTTTGCGCTGCTTACAGGCTTTGATTGCCAGGAAAGTAAACAGCAGAACCAGTACGGGTACCGGGCTAAAATAAAAGAGTTGCGGTTGACTGAACCAGCGTTCTGCAATTTGAGGATGAGCCAAAGGCGTATAGATGCTGACACAAACAAAAATCATCAGTAATGAAATCAGCAGTTTTGGCATCAATTCAAACATGCGGTTCTGCAGCATTTTTTCGGTTTTAAAGATCAACCAGCCACATCCTAGCGTTGCATACAATACGACTACACTTAAACCGGTAAACAGGGAAAAAGGTGTTAACCAATCCAGACCGCCGCCAGTATAGATGCCATTCGTGGTTTCAATCCCCTGAATATAGGCTCCCAAAATCAGTCCTTGGAAAAATGAGCTCAAGATCGACCCCCAAATAAAGGCCTGATCCCATAAATGTTTGGTTTTATTGGCCTTAAACCGGAATTCGAAGGCAACGCCCCGGAAGATCAGCGCGATCACCATTAGAATGATTGGGATATACAGGGCGGACAGTACAGTGGAATACACTAAGGGAAATGCAGCAAATAATCCTGCACCACCCAGTACCATCCAGGTTTCATTGCCATCCCAGACGGGCGCGACGGTATTCATCATAACATCACGTTCCTGTCGATCACCAATAAAGGGAAATAGAATACCGATACCGAGATCAAAACCATCTAGCACGACATAGATCAGCACTCCTAATCCAATAATTAGAATCCAAATTAATGATAAATCGATCATTTTTGATTCTCCTGAGATTGTGTAGGACTTACTTTATCCAGATCGCTCTCCTCATCAATTGTACTTAAAGGACGTTTTGATGCCTGTATGACCGCCTGCTCACTATGGGGTGCCGAATGTATAAACTCCGGACCTTTACGCATCAATTTCAGCATGTAGAAAATGCCAACACCAAACACAATAAAGTAGACCATTACAAAAATGATCAGGGTTAAACCCACCTGTTCCGCTGAAACGGGAGAAAGCGTATCTTTGGTCCGTAAAATGCCATAAACCACCCAGGGTTGACGACCGACTTCAGTAGTAAACCAACCTGCAAGCAAAGCGATAAATCCTGAAGGTCCCATATATAGGGCAAATCTATGCAACCATACCGAGTCATAGAACTTGTCAGTTTTTCTTAGCCATGCACCTAGAACTGCCATTAAAATCATCAGTACACCCAGTCCGACCATAATCCGGAAACTCCAGAATATGACCAGCGAGTTTGGACGGTCTTCAGGTGCAAATTCCTTTAAGCCTTTGACTTCACCATCTAAGGTATGTGTCATGATCAGACTGCCCAGATTCGGAATTCCGATCGCATACTTGGTTTCTTCTGCTTCCATATCTGGAATACCAAATAAATACAGTGGCATGCCATGATCTTTATTGGTTTCCCAGTGTCCTTCCATAGCTGCCAGTTTGGCTGGTTGGTGTTCCAGGGTATTCAAGCCATGCATATCTCCGACAAACATTTGTAGAGGTGCCAATGCCAGAATCATCCACATGGCCATGGAAAATGATTTTTTCACCAAGGCATCACGACGGCCTTTTAATAAATGAAATGCGGCTGTGGAAGCTACTAGCAAAGCAGAGACCAGAAAGGAAGCCATTGCCATATGTGCCAATCGATAAGGGAAAGATGGATTAAAGACAATGGCAAACCAGTCTTGCGGGACAATAATGCCATTTTCAATGGTGAAGCCCTGAGGGGTTTGCATCCAGCTATTCGAGGACAGAATCCAGAACATTGAAATACAGGTGCCTATAGCCACCATCAGCGTTGCGAAAAAATGGGTTTTCGGTCCCACTCGGCCCCAACCAAATAACATAATCCCCAGAAAACCGGCTTCAAGGAAAAACGCACTTAAAACCTCATAAGCGAGTAATGGTCCTGTGACACTGCCGGAAATCCGTGAAAACTCACTCCAGTTGGTACCAAACTGATAGCTCATCACCACGCCAGAGACCACGCCCATAC
Source organism: Acinetobacter sp. ANC 4218 (assembly GCF_002135245.1). NCBI lineage: Bacteria > Pseudomonadati > Pseudomonadota > Gammaproteobacteria > Moraxellales > Moraxellaceae > Acinetobacter > Acinetobacter sp. ANC 4218. The sequence goes on from NZ_NEGD01000012.1 coordinate 8,365, forward strand.
CAAAGGACAGTGCAAAGACTTTGATCCAGAACTTAAATAAGTCCCGGTATACTGGATCGTTAGTTTTAAGCCAACGCCATTCCAGAACGGCCAGAAAACTGGCTAAACCAATAGAAATTGCCGGGAAAATAATATGAAATGATACGGTAAATGCAAACTGGATACGTGCCAGTTCCAGCGCGGTTAGCCCTAAATTCATGCTGCCTCCTGCTGATCAATTGAATACAGGGAGGACATCAACAGCACCGATTGATGCAGTGAAACTGACACCCCTTGCCAGACATCGATCTTCTGGTATAGGGATGAAACCCGTATACCAGATACGCTATAGACTTTTTTGAGGGCGAACGAAACCTTTACGCTGTTAGCGAACAGCGAAAACTGAATTTTCATGATTAAAACTCTTTAAGATGTTGTGTAGTGCAAACAAAACAACTGTTTGACGTGACCAATCATGTCCTAAAGAGCCAAAGGAGGTGCCCTGCCCTGCGGCAGCAAATACAACTTCTGTAAGCTGAAATAGACATGCCGGAAGACAGGCTGATAAAAATTTAGTCGAACCTGAATCCGGTCTAGAACTTCATCAATCCCCAGCTTAAATGGCAGCACTAAATCACCATAAACCGTACAATATTGGCATTGATGGTTATGCTGATTGTGATCGTGGGAATGTTGAGTAATTAAATCCTTGAGCAGCTCATGATGAACTGAGTGGACATGATGATGATTGACAGGCGAAAGAAGATTGTGGGTAATCGACATACAGACCGGAGCAATGTGAAATTTTTCCGGCAGCAGAGGCTGTAAATATACTGCAATTTGCAAAAGTATGGCTGCAAATGCAATAAAGATTCCACTTCGCTTCAGCAAGTTTTCTCTCGACTGGCATCGAATAAGAGGGATACGCTGAATAAAAAGATGAAATTTAAAGATAAATTCCTACGTATTTACTCAACTTTTCATTCTACAAATATATAATATATACTTAGTTTTGAAAAGCAAAATAAATAAATAAAAAGTCAATTAAATTAAATGCTTAAAATTTAAAAAACTTTCTCTTACGGTTGATGCAGGAGAAAGTCATGTATTGTACAAAGAGTGTTCAGAAGAATACTTTGCTTACTTGAAATAATTGAGAGGCAATTTTAAGTAAGATACGCCATTTTGTTCTGGCTGAGGAAAACGTCCTGCATTCATATTAATCTGAATGGATGGCAAAATCAGTTCAGGCATTCTTAAGGTTGCATCACGTTTTTGACGCATTGCAACAAACTCCGCTTTTTCTGTACCAGTATGAATATGAATATTAGACTTTTTCTGAGTTTTGATATCGGTTTCACAGATATAGTCATGACGTGATTCCGGTAAATAGTCATGACACAGGAAAACACGAGTTTCTTCAGGCAACTGATAGAGGGTCTGCACAGAATCAAATAAAGTTTCAGCATTGCCCTTCGGAAAATCACATCGTGCCGTTCCATAATCAGGCATAAACAAGGTATCACCTACAAAAACAGCATCTCCAATCACATAACTCAAGCATGCAGGTGTATGTCCAGGGGTAGGAATATTATAGGCTTGTAAGTTGCCAATATGAAATTTTTCATGATCCTGGAATACATGATCAAATGTCTGGAAAGCATTGAACTGTTTGATATCAATGTTATAGATTGAGCTAAAGGTTTCCTGTACCAATGAAATCCGTTTGCTCATCGCTGTTTTTCCACCGAGCTGCTGTTTTAAATACTGTGCTGCTGTTAAATGATCTGCATGTACATGCGTTTCCAAAATCCACTCAACCAGTAAGCCCTGCTCTTTGACATACGCGATGATTTGATCGGCATGCGTGGTAGATGTCACTGCTGAAGCAGAGTCATAATCGAGAACACTGTCGATAATCGCACATTGTTTTGTACCTGGATCTGAAACTACATAACTGAATGTATTTGTTTTAGGATCAAAAAAATCTTTTACATTTGGTTGAGTCGACATAGTCTTACTCCTTTTTAAAATTTAGAAGCTCACAGAGCATATTTAAAACTTAGTTTTTGATACAAGGCAGGCCATTTTTCCACCAAGATTTCATACCACCTTTTAACTGTGTGACTGAATATCCCATCTTGGCCAATCTGCGTGTCGCTGGAATGCTCCGGTGCGCCGATAAACAAATGGTCACCACGGGCTGATCCAGATTGAGCCCCAATGACTGTATTGTAGATTCATTCAACTGTGTAATAGGTAAATTAACAGCACCTTTTATATGACTGTGTTTAAACTCTTGAGCACTTCGGACATCAACAATCTGTACAATTTCCTGTTTCTGTAATAATTCCTGACAAGTGATTTCAGGCACCTTGCCCCAAGGTAGATACATCAGAATATTAAACATGATTTTCCTCTATTAGAACAGTTGTTATCCGCGACTTATATTTATAAGGATTTAAAATAAAAATAAGTAGTAAAATAAATATAAGCCAATCTTGGGTTAAACTTCAAATCTATCCTCATAGAAAATACAATGACTTTTTAATAACCAAACCTACAATGCAGTCCAACTTTAATAAGACTTTATTCGTTTCAGAATGATCTTACGCTTCCTATTCCGTAAAGAAAAAATAAAATTATGTTTAGTAGCAGATTAAAATCGATTTTATCGTCTATTTTTCAATTATAAATTTTATATTTTGTTATATTATAACCTATGTAATGTCCATAAAAGTGTAGTGAAGTGCTCATGATGTTGGGAAGATTGCTGGGGTTATCAGCAATCTTGTTACAGATCGCTGTGTTCCTGCAGCCTTTATTACCAGAAAAACACAGTGTTTTTTCGGTATGTAAAACTGTTGCCGCAGCATTACATCTGGAAGTTACTAACGTTCTCCCACACCACAGCTTCGCAACATCACATCCGCATAGCAATCAAGCCAGCGGAGCAGACCAAAATCCTGCACATGTCTTCACACATGTGCAGGATCGGCATGAACATCAAGAGCGGGATGATGCACATACCGGTCATGACTGCCAGTTTTGCCTGGTGCACAGCTATACCCTACCGCTACTCGATACCAAACTCAGACTAGTACTGATCAGAACTCAGACCTTACTGCAGTTCTTCAGTACATTTGTCCCATATACGCTGTCCCTACCTGATCTGTGGTTCCTGATTCCTCAGGGTCGTGCTCCTCCTTTAACACTCATCCACTAAATCAGCAGATATGGTATTGCTGAGCAGTCTGCCGCAGTTTCCGATATGGCTGAAAATATTCATCTATCCAGAACATGTGAGCAGCTCACAATTAGCATCTTCAGTCACAGTGATCCTATCCGTAATAATGAATATGGCTTTTAATTTATCTGTATTCAAATTTATTTGAAATCCGGCTGTCACAGTCTCAATGACCTTTGGATTTTTCAAAGTGTTATTACAACTTTCTAGTATATCGATAAGGAGGAGACAATGATGAATCTACTTCAGCACAATCAGGCACATCTCCCAAAAAGTGATTTTAATAGCAGCTGTTGTCTGGATTTAGCACAACAAACTGTAAGGATCCGGCAAGCTCTCAATATTTCACAGACAGAACTAGCATCGAAACTGTGTATTTCCGCCCGTACCCTAGAAAGTTGGGAACGTGGAGTTCGTCATCCCTCAAGCTCAGCCCAAGCCTTGTTAAAACTCTTTATCAAGTCACCTCAGTTTGTTTTGGAAAATCTTGCTTGAATGGTATTAGCTATGTTTTTAAATAGTTTTTGTCACTACAAGTTTAACTTATGAATCATCATGAACCGATGCATACCTATAAAGAGCAGTAGTATCGGTTTGGTTTGGAGAAATCTTTATGGTAATTGTAATTACATCACAGAACCGACGTCATATTACTCCGCATGCCGGGAAATGCCGAAAATTCTGGAAATATGAGCTCAAAGATGGGAAAGTTATGGACAAACAGCTCATTGAGGTGGAGAAAGAAGCATCATTTTCTCAGTCGGGTGAGGTACTAGAAAAACTGTTACCTATGGACATGTTCATAACCACAGGGATGGGTGACAGATTGCGAGAAAAACTCAAAAATATTGGTGTACATGTTATTGTGACGGATGAAATTGATCCTGATAATTTTATTAACAGTTTACTTTAACTCGCCTATGAATAAAATCTAAAACCATAGCTAAAGTTTCCATTAAAAGTTAGTGGGAACTTTAGCTAATAAAATACATCTTACTAACTACTATTTAATCAAAAAATTAAATTGCCTAGGCTTAAAATAAGTTGACACGATATTTCATATAAATACCTGATGAATTTCATCAGGTGTTTTTGATTTGTAAAACAGATACTTCTATATAAATTTTAAAAGGAAAAACCTTCTCAATCAGGTGAAGGTCTTTCCTAAAATTAACTTATTGTGAAGTATAGGAGCCATCTACCACATACTGGCTGCCCGTTACAAAGGATGCATCATCAGAGAGTAAGAAAGCAACGACCTGAGCAACTTCTTCAGGATTTCCTAAACGACCAACTGGGTGTAATTTTATCAGTTCAGCTTCATCAAACTCACTAATTAAAGGCGTTTTAATATAACCTGGATGTACTGAATTAATACGAATACCCTTTTCAGCATATTCTAGCGAAGCCGTTTTAGTAAGCCCGGTTACACCATGCTTAGCTGCAACATAACCAGAAATATTTTCAGTCCCAACTAAACCTAAAATTGATGCTGTATTCACAATCGCACCACCGCCGGCTGCCAATATTGCAGGGATTTGATAATGTAAGCCATAAAAGACCGCATTCAAATTAATATCAATCACACGACGCCAAGCTTCAATACTTAAATCTGCAATTGGCTGAACGTCACCCAATATTCCAGCGTTGTTAAAAGCTAAATGAAGCGCACCATAGGTGCTGACTGAAAATTCAACTGCTGCTTTCATGTCTTCAGGTTCAGCCGTATTGGCTTTATTCGCAGCCGCTTTACCGCCTAAAGATACAATTTCCTCAGCAACTTTTTGTGCTGCTTCAAAGTTAATATCCGATACTACAACACTTGCACCCTGCTTCGCTAAAAGCATAGCTGTGCTTTTCCCAATTCCAGAACCCGCACCAGTAACTAGGGCAACTTTATTTTTGAACCGATTTGACATAATAAAACCTCTTTTTAAAGTACTGCAATGCTGAATATTTGCATCACATTTAATCATTCACTTGTTTTTACTTCATCACTTGTATTGCAAATTGAATAACATGACATTTACCGCAATGTAATTTTCCCTCCTGTCTTTCTTGCTCTCCAACATAAAAATGATGGATATGATCCTGCTTGAAAACCTGCAAAATATCCCACGGATCGTATAAATATTCGATATTTTTAGGGCCACCAGTTTTATAGTTGATCTGCTCCTTTGAATACAGCTCACCGATAAACCATCCACCGTTTAGCAAAGATTTTCTTATGCCTTCTAAAACCTTTGTTTGCGTTTCTGTATCGAAATGACCAAATACACAAATCACGTTTTGATAACGCTCGGATGGCCATTTAGCTGCTGTTAAATCAACATGTCGGAGTTCAAGATTTATCCCTGTGGCTTCGGCTTTGCTGGACAGATGCTTCAAAGCAACATCGGAATAATCCCAAACTTCTGCCGAAAAAGGATAATTATCCTGTCTTGCCTGCTCAGCCAAGTACAGGATATTCCTTCCTTCTCCTTCAGCAATTGCCAGTGTTTTACCTTCAATCCGGATTTTCCGCGCAATTTCCTGGATAAACAGGTTTGCTGCTGTGCCGTATAGGTCCTGCGTCTGGGTATACAATTCATTCCAGTGCTGACTCATTTCATCCCTCCATTTACGCCACTATCCAATCAGTTGGAAAACTCTTTAAATGCTTCCAGGGCATTTGCGGCATACATCAATGAAGGTCCACCGCCCATATACACCGCAACACCCAGAACTTCCTCCAGCTCCTGCAGGGTCATGCCCATTTTGACCAGGGTTCTGACATGAAAACCGATACAACCATCACAACGTGCAGCCACACCAATCGCCAATGCAATCAATTCCTTGGTTTTGGGATCAATCACACCATCATGCATTGCGATCTGGGATAATTGATTGAAACTTTTCATTAAATCAGGTGAATCCTGACTGAGCGTTCTTAAATTACCTGAAATATTCTGGGTTAATTCTTTGTATTTCATGACTTTCTCTCAAACTAAACAATCAACAATAAGGTTTTGCTTATTCAATAGATTATTTTTGTACCGGATAGCCCTGCTCTAGCCATGCTTGAAATCCCCCTTGAACGGATTTAACCTGAGTAAAACCCATATTCTGCAAAGTATCTGTAGCCAGTGCCGAACGGCCGCCTGTACCACAGATCAAATAGATCGGCTGATCTTTAAGATGTTCCAGTGCCTGTAGGGTATCGCAATGATGGCTCGCCAAAGGATGCTGGTGAATCCTCATTTCTAAAACACCACGAGGATAGTTCACTGCACGGTCTATCGCTGCCGCCTGAAATTCATCCGGTTCCCGAACATCAATCAGAATGGTTTTATGATTTTTCATGGCTTCAAGTAAGTCATCTACACTCACTTCCTGAATCCGTCTTTTCGCATTCAGGATCATTTGCTCTGCCGTTTTCATCATTTCTACTCTTCCTCACTCATCAAAATCAGCCTCATCTGTTATAAATGCCAGATCAGCAACTTAAAAGCACTTTGTTATAAACTCTCATTCCAGCACTGTTACAACGATCACACTATTGCAAACAGCCCATTTGCTAAATTCATTTTAGACTCTACACCTGTTTGATATTCATTCAGATGACAGATCATGTAGTCATACATCAACTCATGCATTCTTTATCCATACAATGCACAGGACTAGCCTATGAGTGCTGAATAGATTAAATAGATTGCCACCCCAATCACGGTCGTGGCAAAAACCTTTTGGATTTGATTACTCTTTATCAAAGGTATCAAACTACGCCCAATGAGCATCCCAATGATACAAGCCAGAACAAAAGTCAGCGTAACCGAAACAGGATATTGAAAGCCATCCAGAACGTGGGCAGAAATACTGACACTGCCAATCAGGAAGATAATCATCAGGGAAGTCGCAACGATACTACGCATATCGAGGTCTGTGAATTTACGCAGCGCTGGAACAATTACAAAACCACCACCAACCCCAAGCAGGCCAGTTAATAAACCAGCAACTACACCAATACCGGCGAGGAACGAGGCAGTTTTCAAATTCCAGATCAGGCGACCGGTCGTTTGATTGACTTTACACGGTGGATTTTCATAGTCATTGACTTTGTTAAAGAATATCCGGTAAGCCACAATCAGCATCACTAGGCTGAAAGCCAGCGTCAACCAGACTGGAGAAACTATATCGGCTAAATGCACGCCATAACGGGCTGAAGGAATACTGATTAAGGCGATCCAGAGTGCAGCACGATAACGTACAATACGCTTGAATAAACCTTCGAACGTTCCAACGAATGCAGACAAAGTGACTGCAAGCAAGCCTACAGGTGCAGCCTGTGCAACAGTCCAACCCTGACTCGCCATCAGTGCCGGTACAGCCAGAATACCACCACCAGCACCGGTTAAACCCAATAACCCGCCGATGGCCAGCCCTTCAAGTATCAATACCCACATAGCCACTGTTCCTCTATTTACTAAAGCAATTAAACAACGACAAACCTTTTTGTTTAATCTTGAAAAATGCCTATTTAAAGTAATTGAGTGGAAGTTTTAAATAAGAAACCCCATTCTCTTCTGGCATTGGGAACTGTCCACCTTTCATATTGATCTGAATGAAAGGTAGGATCAGCTTTGGCATACTCAGTCCTGAATCACGCTGGTTTCGCATCTCGACAATCCACCAGTAAAGGAAATTAGATCGTCATGCATAACATACAAAACACACCAAACAATATATTTATTAATAATATATAATTATATACTATATTCAAGTGTTACTTTACTTTTTTATAGAATAAGGTGAATTTTAGGATAAATTTATGAATAACAATGAATTAAAAATAGACTTTTCCAAAGTCAATCTTGTGACTGATTGCTTAAAAGTCTTATCCAATCCTGATCGTCTTAAAATTTTATGTGTCTTAGTTGATGGTGAATTGAATGTTCAAAAAATTGAAATATCTGCTGGGGTTTACCAGCCGACCTTGTCACAACAACTGACTGTACTGAGAAAAAGTAAAATAGTATCAACACGTCGTGAAGGTAAGCAGATTTTTTATCAATTAAGTGATATACGAATATTAAAAATCATGCAGACCCTATATGACTTGTACTGTCAGAGTGATAAAGACTTAGACTAAAACCAGAGATATCCTCAAAATATTTCATATTTTAGATAACAAACTCTTTTGCTCACTTATTCAAACAAAAGAGTCAGTTACACATTCAAATCAATGATCTAAAGATTGGCCTAAATTTTCCCAATCGGGAAATGGGTTAAGCATCAGCTTCCACTGCTCAGGTCCCCCAGCCATTTCCTCATCCGTCAGTAAACATTGGTCAAACTGTTGGATTAAACTATGCTCATCCATATCCATCCCAATCAGTACAATTTCCTGTCGTGCATCGCCAGTACGCTCATCCCAATTTTTGATGATTTCATCACGGCTTTGCTGATCCTCTGGCCAATGCTCGTCAGGAACCGTTGCCCACCAATAGCCTGCAACACCATGTCTAGCCATCGCACCCGCTTGTGACCAAGAAGCAGCAAATTCAGGGTTTGATGCCAGCCAGAAAAAGCCTTTAGAACGGACTACACCTTGCCATTCTGAATTGATAAAATCATAAAAGCGTTGTGGATGAAATGGACGTCTGGCACGATATACAAAACTTTTAATTCCATATTCTTCTGTTTCAGGCGTGTGTTCACCACGCAATTCTTTCAGCCAGCCTGAAGCTTGAGAAGCTTCATTAAAATCAAAAAGTCCCGTGTTTAAAAGCTTATCTAAATCGACTTGACCAAATTCAGAAATTTCAATTTTTGCGCGTGGATTGAGCTTATTTAAAATTGCAAATAAACGTTGCTTTTCTTCTTCATTGATCAGATCCACTTTATTTAAGATGATGACATCACAAAATTCAATTTGATCAATCAGCAAGTCAACGACTGTACGCTCATCTTGTTCACCCAATGATTCTCCACGTTGTTGCAGACTATCATACGAGCTGTAATCTTTTAAAAAATTAAAGGCATCTACAACCGTCACCATGGTATCAAGTCGCGCAAACTCATTCAGTGACACACCATTTTCATCTTCAAAAGTAAAGGTTTCTGCTACAGGTAATGGCTCAGAAATTCCTGTTGACTCAATGACCAATTGATCAAAACGATGCTCTTGTGCAAGGCGACGAACCTCAACCAATAAATCTTCACGCAACGTACAGCAAATGCAGCCATTGCTCATCTCGACCAGCTTTTCATCTGTACGAGAAAGTTCTGCACCGCCCTCTCGTACTAAAGCAGCATCAATATTCACCTCCGACATATCATTGACAATGACAGCAATACGACGGCCTTCACGGTTATTTAAAATATGGTTGAGTAATGTCGTTTTACCTGCACCGAGGAATCCTGACAGCACAGTTACAGGTAATTTTGCTGGGATGGCTAAAGGATGATCCATTGACTTTCTCACTTTTATGTTAATAAAGGGCTGTTATGTTTGGAAAAACATAAAGCACATTGACCTGCGAGCTCTAAATAATGATGTTTAGAGTTAAAATTTTGAGGGAAAATTGACTGTTCGATGGCGTGAGCAAACTGAGGTGAATCAACGATTTGTACTGCCTGACATTCTGTACAAATCGTGACGAGCAAATAGCTTTGCTTCTTCCTCAATTCATACGCTAAATATTTGTTCAATGTATCGAGTTTAAGTATCAGTCCATAGCCTGATAATTTTTTTAGAATACGATAAATCTGTACTGGAGATTGCAATCCGAAAGATTTTGCCTTTTCTAATAAAGCATAGGCGCTCATTGCCTTCTGCTCATTCTGCAAAATTGTTAACACTCTTTGCTGCACAACACTGAGTTTTAATTCATTCATCTCGTGTTCCTTTATTATTCTGATTGGACAAAAGCTGAGTGATACAAGGTGATGAGGTACTTTTATGATCTGGTCCCCATGTACGATATCCAGCACTATCAATATGAATTTGCCCAGAAGTATAAATACCAAGTCCCATATTTAAAGTGACTCCCTTTTCGACCCAAAATTGACACAATTTAGTTTTTGTTTGCTGAATCACTCCAGATTCTTCTGGCGTGGGTTGTTCAGAACCAATTCGAAAATCGAGTGCTGCATTAAAAACATGCCTTGAAGAATCAGCACCACTCGCACAACGGTTTAAGGCAGAGTTACGGTAGACAGAAGTGACTGTAAAATCATCAATCACTTTGACATCAACCAATTCCTTCAAAATTTTTAAGGTCGGAATAATATTGCTCCAAATTTCTTGAGATGGAATTTCATATTCGGATGCATTGCAATTTTGCCAATCTCTCGCAGTTTGAAATAACTCAAACTCAGGTATGACACTGTGTAAGTTATTATTTTTTAAAAACTCTTTATAACGAAGAACTTGATCTTTATTTAAAGGCTGAGATAGCCAATGCTGATAAGAAATTGGTGCAATTTTCTTGAATAATCGATTTGATAGTACAGATTTATGTTTTTTTGTGGCATATTTCCCCGAGGCATTCGATGAGTAAATCAATTGCCCTGTTTGTTTTTGACTACATGCTGAAAGACAAAAAAGTAACCCTATAATTAAAAAATGCTTCATATTCAGTTATTACAATCTCGCAACTCTAAATGTCGTCTTGGCAATTTTAATAAGTTTACCATTAATATTGTTATGTTATAACATAGCTTATGAGTTTAAAAGTTCTTCCTCAAAATTTACATTCCTCCCTATCCTTATCAAATACGGATTATATATGGCGATTAGCAATCAAGACCTGAGAAAAGCAGGACTAAAAGTCACTCTTCCGCGAATAAAAATTTTAGAAATATTAGAAAACTCAAGTCCTCACCATCTGAGTGCAGAGGATATTTATAAAAAACTCTTAGAACAAGATGAAGATGTTGGACTAGCGACGGTTTATCGTGTCTTAACTCAATTTGAAATGGCAGGTATTATTCAACGCCATAACTTTGATCATAATCATGCCCTATTTGAAATAAAACAAGATACTTCCCACGATCATCTTGTATGTCAAAAAACAAACCAAATCATTGAGTTTAAGAATGAAGAAATTGAAAAATTACTTTTAAGTATTGCAGAAAATCATGATTTCCAACTCACAGGACATTCTCTAATCTTATTTGGATATTGTAGAAATTCCAAAAAATAAAATAGAAAATTGAGTATTTATCGGTTCTTATCAAGGCCGGACTAGAAACAATACTCATTATCTGTTATGTTATAACATAACATTTAATACTTGCTTTCCAATATGAATGCCTCGCAACTCCCAGATATCTCGTCTGCGCCTTTTCTTCACACACATACCTATCCTCTTGATTGGGTCGGAATGGAAAATATTGCTTTGCCCATTCAAATTCAAAACACACTGTGTGCCAGTAAAGTAAATGCCTATGTCAGCTTAGATGATCCTCAGGCCAAAGGCATCCATATGTCTAGACTGTATACTCGACTGCTGGAGCTCCATTCACTGCCTGACCTAACTTTAAATCACATTTATCAAACACTTCAGGATTTCTTAGCAAGTCATACTGAGCTCTCTCAACAAGCCCGCCTTGATATTCAAGCGGAGTTTAACTTAGAACAACCTGCTTTAATCAGTGTACTATCGGGCTGGAAAAGCTATCCCTTCAGCTTATGCTGTCAGTTAAATGAGCATACTTTTGAAGCTGAATTAGCAATAGAAATCACCTATTCTTCAACCTGTCCTTGTTCTGCGGCTTTGGCACGAGACCTCATTCAAAAAAGCTTTCAAGATGCCGTTGATACAAAAAAAATAAATCCACAAAACACGGATGATGTCATAGCGTGGTTAGGTACAACAGACGCGATTGTAGCAACACCACACAGCCAAAGAAGTTTTGCTCAGCTACGTTTTAAATTAGCCCCTTGCTTACAGTCCATTCCAATTCGACAATTCATTTCACATGCAGAACAAGCCTTGGCAACACCCGTTCAGACTGCTGTCAAACGTGTAGATGAGCAGGCATTTGCATTAGCAAATGGTCAAAATTTAATGTTCTGTGAAGATGCTTTACGCCGCTTATACCACGCATTTGTCAACTACTCAGGTATTGCAGGATTTAACTTCAAAGTCATCCATGCTGAAAGTTTACATGCCCACGATGCAGTCGCGCAGGGTTCATGGCAATGGTAAGTTCGACAATTTTTCTAGATATCGAACAAGGAAAGATGGGGCAATGTTATGAACTGGCAAGCATTATTGATGCCATTCCTTGGAACAAGGATGGATTAATCACTGCAATCGCACAAGATATACAGAGTAAAGATGTCTTAATGCTTGCTTGGATTAACCGTGATGCACTACTTGAAACCCTGAATACAAGACAGGTTTGCTATTGGTCTCGCTCGCGGCAGCGCTTATGGCGAAAAGGCGAAAGTTCAGGACATCGTCAAAAACTCATTGAAGCCAGACTTGATTGCGACGGTGACAGCATTCTCTTTTTGGTCGAACAGATTGGACCCGCCTGCCACACTGATCGTCCCAATTGTTTTTATCTTGGATTAAACAAACAACACGCCACAATTTTAACTCAGCCCATCATTTAGCCAATTTATACAACATCGAAGACATTACCATGATTCGTAAAAATCCAACTGGTCATCTCCCTATCATTGACCAATCCGCTTATATTGATCAAACCGCAATTATCTGTGGAAAAGTCATCATTGAAGCTAACGTATTTGTCGGTCCTTATGCAGTGATCCGTGCAGATGAAGTAGATGAAAATGGCGAGATGCAACCCATCATTATCGGTGAAAATTCAAATATCCAAGATGGTGTTGTCATTCATTCAAAAGCAGGTGCACAAGTCACAATTGGAAAAAACTCATCCATCGCCCATCGTTCGATTGTTCATGGTCCATGTGTGATTGGTAACCGCGTATTTGTCGGCTTTAACAGCGTCTTATTCAACTGTAAAGTCGGTGATCATAGTGCCATCCGTCATAATGCAGTGGTCGATGGTCGCGATTTGCCTGAATCATTTTATGTACCTGCGATGAGTTATATCAATGCTCGAACGGACTTAAGTCAGTACCCTCCAATCGATATTTCTATCAGTGAATTTTCTGAAAGTGTGGTGAGCACCAATATTGAGTTGGTACAAGGTTATAAGGCATTACAAAATGAATTTTAGACAACCCCCAAATCTAATCATACGTAATGCGAATATGGTTAATGAGGGGCAGCAACAAATCTGTGATGTCCTGATTCAGCAAGGTCGTATTAGTAAAATCCAACCTAATATAACGGGTATATACAATGCTAAAAGCATCGAGGCTGATGGAGCATGGTTACTCCCAGGCATGATTGATGATCAAGTACATTTCCGTGACCCAGGCTCACCACAAAAAGGGAGTTTTGCCTCAGAGTCTTTGGCAGCTGCGATAGGTGGAATTACCAGTATCATGGATATGCCAAATACCAATCCTCCTACATTGGACTTAACTGCACTACACTATAAAAAAGGAATTGCAGCCCAACATAGCATAGCCAATTATGCATTTCACTTTGGTGTAAGTGCACAAAATTTAGAGATTGTTGAAGCACTTGATCCTAAATTGGTCAGCGGTGTTAAAGTCTTTATGGGAGCATCAACGGGTAATATGCTGGTTGATGATCCAAAGATTTTAGAACGCTTATTTGCTAATGTACCCACTATTTTATTAACACATTGCGAATCCACGCCACGGATTAAACAACTGGAAGCGTTTTATCGTGATCAATATGGCGAAGATGTCCCTGCATACCTACATCCTAGAATTAGGGATAAACAAGCCTGTTTTGAAAGCTCTCGGTTAGCCGTATCACTCGCTGAAAAATTCGGTACACAGTTACATGTGCTACATCTGACAACAGCAAAAGAACTTTGCTTATTTAAAAATTTGCCATTGGACAAAAAGCATATTACTGCTGAAGTATGTATACATCACTTAACTTTTGATGAATCTGATTATGCTGATTTAGGCCATTTAATAAAATGTAATCCAGCTATTAAGACTAGCAATGACAAACAGGCGCTTATTGAGGCAGTTTCTAATAGCCATCGTCTTGATATTATTGGTACAGATCATGCACCGCATACATGGCAAGAAAAACAACAATCTTATTTTAATGCCCCTTCAGGCTTACCTCTAGTTCAACATGCATTACCTGCATTATTAGAATTAGTGGCAGATCAAAAACTATCGATTGAAACACTGGTAAGAAAAACCTCACATCAGGTTGCTGATTTATTCCGCATTAAAGATCGAGGTTATATCCGTGAAGGTTATTGGGCAGATTTAGTCCTCATCCGTGAAAATCATCAAAAACAATCTGTAGCTGAACAAACCAATTATATGCGTTGCGGCTGGACACCCTTCCAAAAGAAAACATTCCGCCATCTGGTGGATACAACCATCATTTCTGGTCAACTCGCATGGCATCAACAGCAACCTTATCTTAACTGTCAGGGTCAAGCTTTAGAAATTGACCGCTAATCTGCAATAGCCTTACCCGTATTTAGATGACTCTATATGAATATCCAGTTTAATTTTCTTGGTTCAACTCACCATTTTCAACTCGAACAATCCATGGCGATTTCTGAGGTTTTGTCTCGTTTCAAAATTCAAAGCTATAAAAAAGCTTTTCTCGCTAAAGTTGACGCTCATTTCGTTGATTTACACTATGTTATCCAGCATGACTGTCACATCGAACTTTTCAGTCTGAACGATGACAATCATTTAAATCTACTACGACACTCCTATGCTTATCTATTGGCACAGGCTGTCCATCAGTTATACCCTTCTGCTCACCCCGTAGAATATAAGATTACTGATTATGGTATTTATTGTGACTTCGCCGATACTCCATCCTTTAATCAGGATGATTTGCAACAAATTGAACTGAAAATGCATGAGTGGGTACAACAACATTTAGATATACGCACAGAAAAGATTACGTCCGATCAAGCCGCTGATTTTTTTAAACAGCAAAATTCTGATTTTAAATATCAACACTTAAAAAATATGAGTGATTTAAGCACATTATATTTTCATCAAAATAATGATTTCTCTGATGTTTACTTATGTCCACTTGTTCCAAATACTGAATTTTTAGAACATTTTAAAGTGACTCATGTTTCTGGTGCATATTGGCAAGGCGACTCTACAAACCCTATGTTGCAACGAATTTATGTCACATGTTGGGCTGACCAAAAACAATTAAAAAAACATTTAAAGCAAGTTGAAGAAGCAGCAAAACGAGATCATCGTAAATTAGCACAGCAACTTGATTTGCTACATTTTGATGATAAAGCACCTGGTGCCGTATTCTGGCATGCGAAAGGCTGGAAATTATTTCAGTTATTGACAGATTATTTACGCCAGCAACAAGATGATGCGGGTTATATTGAAGTTAATACTCCCGATGTCATGGATCGTGAGCTTTGGGAAATTTCGGGACACTGGCAAAACTATCAGCAGCACATGTTTACCACAGTCACTAAAGATCAGCGGAGTTACGCGCTTAAGCCAATGAGTTGTCCTGGCGCAGTTTGTCTATATGCACATGAATTAAGAAGTTATAGAGACTTACCGTTACGCATGGCAGAATTTGGTAAAGTTCATCGCTATGAGCCATCTGGCTCTTTACATGGATTAATGCGCGTTCGCCATTTTACCCAAGATGATGCCCATATTTTTTGCACTGACAGCCAGCTTTTATCTGAATGTAAAGATACGATTGCTCTCATTTATAAAATTTATGAACAATTTGGTTTCAATGAAATTTCGATCAAATTATCCACACGTCCTGATCATCGTGTCGGTAAAGATGAAATTTGGGATTTTTTAGAAAATACACTAAAACAATCTCTTGAACAGCTTGATATCCCTTATACCTTAAATATCGGTGAAGGTGCATTTTATGGTCCCAAACTTGAATTTACCTTAAAAGATGCTATTGGTCGTGAATGGCAATGCGGGACGATTCAGGTTGATTTAAATTTACCAGAACGTTTTGATATTCATTACATTGATGAAAATAATCAAAAACAACGACCTGTGATGTTACATCGGGCTTTATTTGGATCTTTTGAACGCTTTATTGGTATTTTAATTGAACACTATGTGGGACATTTCCCATTTTGGCTTGCACCGGTTCAAATCGCAATTTTACCAATTACAGATGCACAACATGATTACGCCAAACACGTCCAAGACTCGCTTAAAAAGTATGGCTTTAGGGCAACATTAGATTTAAGTCAAACGAAATTGAACTATAAAATCCGTGAAAATACGCTACAAAAAATACCTTATCTGATCATCATTGGTGAGCAGGAAGCACAACTATCATCTGTTCGAATACGTGCGCAAAATGGAGTAGATTTAGGAGATTTTCAATACTCTGAGTTACTCGATTTTTTTAATAATACATCTACAAGCTAATCTAAGGTGTGTTGAGAATGAACGAGAGTTAATTACGCTCACACAAATATAAATCATGGCGGCAAAATTTGAGTCTATTTTATCACTACGCATGGCAATACGTTTGAATTCTTTCAATTTTCAAAGTAATTTTCGATGAAATGCCGCCATTTATACATACAACGATCAAATATACGCTGAACTTTACGCTTGGCTTTTCGGAGAATAACTGCTTTTACTCCACGATGATCAAGCTCCTTCAATAACTAAGCTACATCAAAAGCTTTATCTACTAATAATGCCTGAAAATCTATATCTTTAATCAGTGACTTAACTTCAGCAAGATCATGAGATTGTCCGGGCATTAAGCGGAATTTAACCAAATTTCCCAAACTCTCGACTAAGGCAAGGATTTTAGTAGTCATTCCATCTTGTGATTGACCAATCGCTTAGGAATAGCTCTCCCTTTTGCACCATGGCGTATTCAAGATCAGAATCCACATTGACTAATTCAAAAATTCTCGAATACACGGGCTTTCACCCAGCAGTATCAACCTTTTAAAACAGTATTCAATTTGCCAAAATCATATGGTAAATCTCTCCATCGACTACCTCTAAGTGCAGTCCACAATAAAGCTTCTAGAAATAATCTATTATTTGTACCGATCCGACCCCGATCTGTGACTTTACCGAGGCAGAGTAGTTCCATTTTTTCTCATTGAGCATCTGTAAATAGGTATCTATCCATAACGAAACTATAAACGGAATAGTTTTATTGACCTAATTCTGAACACACCTTAATACTTCAATTTAAAGCATTCGAAAATATCGGTCTTCCCAATTCCCATTAAACTCAAAGAGTGAATAACTTTTTGGCTGCTATTCAGCTGGTCTTCAAGCCTGTTTAACTTGGCAGGACATATCCCTTTTCCTTAATTAAACGTACTGCTGCATCACAAACTTCCGTATCATAAATCGTCCCGCGTCCACGTAAGATTTCTGCCAGGGCCACCTCACCCCCCAAAGCCGCACGATAAGGACGATGCGAAGCCATTGACTCAATCACGTCTGCCACGGTCAGAATACGGGCCTCAGGATGGATCTCATCACCTTTTAATCCTTTAGGATAACCGGTACCATCCATCCGTTCGTGATGCTGGCCAATGATTTCAGCAATCGGAATATTGAAAGGAACATCCTTAAGAATTTCATAACCGGCTTGTGCATGGCCTTTCATCATTTCCATTTCCAGATGAGTCAGACGAGAAGGTTTGGTCAGAATCTCGGAAGGAATAGAAATTTTACCAATGTCATGTACCAGTCCAATTTCTTCCATCTGCAGACAGCGTTTTTCATCCCAGCCCATTTCTTTGGCAATCGCACTGGCAATCAAACCGACACGGCGTTCATGCCCTGCAGTATAAGGATCGCGCAATTCCACCATGATCGATACAGCCTGCAAGGTGCCATACATGGTGGCCTCCAGCTGTTCCAGCTGCCGGGCAATCTGGTCCTGTGCCTGCTTTTGCTCGGTAATGTCCTGTGCCATAACAATTTCGGCAGGCAAGCCATCGTCCCAAGTAATGTGACGGCTATGCAAAGAAAATTCCCGGATCTGACCATTTCGATGTCGGAACGGAACGATAGATGGCATACTGAAATGCTCTGCCGGCTGTGCCTTATCCTCAGCCTGGTGAATCAACGCCAGCGTGTCTGTTGTCGGATCAGTAAACTCCAGGATATTATGTCCCGTAAGCTCTGTAGTAGACCTACCCAGCATCTCGGCATAACTCGGGTTTACGTATAAATACTGATTGTCGCGCAGTACATACATCCCGACCACGGTTTGTTCCACCATGCCACGGAAACGCTGCTCGCTGTCTCGTAATTCCTGTTCAGTTTTCCGGATAACAGTAACATCGTTCCAAGCCACAATCACATCATTACCTACAACCGCTAGTGTACGCTGTGCAATACGCGGACTGCCATCTTTTGCCAAAAAAGTGATTTCAGGAAATTGCACCTGTTCGCCATCTTTGGCCAGTTGCAAGGCATCTTTCCAATTCTGCTGCATCACCTGTCTTTGTTCTGCATCAGGTGCCACCTTTTTTAGCCAGGCTTCCCTATTTTGAAAATCGGCCAAGCTATATCCCAGCCATTTTTCGTAGGCTAAATTGACTGCAAGAATGCGCTCATCCTGTATGGAAATAATTTGCATCGGTACCGGCGACTGTAAAAACACCTGCTGGAAACGCTGTTCCATTTGTTCTGAATAGGTTTCGGCGCTCTGAAGTTGCTGCTCTGCCGAAAAACGCTCCAGTGCAAATGAAATATCTCGGGAAAGACTCTTCAGCAGCTGAATTTGCTCCTCATCAAATTCCACCTGACCGGTGGTGTACAACGCGACTAGCCCACAGAAATGGCCTTGAAACAGTAATGGAGTCAAAGCTGCCTGGCAAATTTGTTCCTGTTTTAAATAATGTATCCAGATTCGGTATTCTGGGGAAACACTCTCATCAGGATCATTGACTAGGGCATAAGTATAAACATCCACCTCTGGGCTAGTATTTTTCAGATGATTCAACGGAGTATTCTGATCCTGCTGCAAGGCAGTCTGTAAAGTGGGCAAAATGTTGGCGCTAATATTATGATGGAACTGAATCACCAGTGGACTGTCCGCCTGATCATCAACTTTCAACGCAATCAGAATTTTGGCAAAACTACCGAGCTTCAGCAGTACCTGCTGCAACTCAGTCAGCAACTGTTGCTGGTTCTGACTATGCACAATCACCCGGTTGGTTTCACTGAGCAGCTGGTACAGATAGGTTAAACGTGCTACCCGCCCCTGGGACTGTAACCGGATATAAACATCGGTGATCTGACTGGTGATATGATCGATTAAACTCTGTTCTTCATCCAGAAAAGCGGTCGCATCCTGTGCCGGATCATACCAGACGCTTAAGGTTCCGAATTGTTGAGTGTCATTGGCAAAGATCGATTGCAAACAAGGCGTCTGAGTAGGAGGTACTGTGCCAAAAACACCCCAGTCACTGTCAATCTGAAGATGAACTCGCTCCGGCGAAGAAAAGCCGGAAGGAATCGTCTGCATGACTTTGGGCAACAGCTCGGTCATGTCGAGATGCGTGTGGTTGCAGAGTTGGTTGATCTGGTTCAGACAACGCACTTCTTTTACCCGTTTTTGTACATCCTGCAGTAAAAACTGGCGGTCTGTAATATCGTGCACCACCATGACCCAGACCGTTTTTTTGCCCAAGCGTTCCGCAAATGGTGCGAGATGACATTCAACTGTTTTTTGGTCCGGCAGGTTTAGCTGGATTAAAAACTCTTGCGGTGTTTGCTGCAGTCTAGAACACACTAGACAATCTTCGGCCTTTACCCGAGGATCATGTACCAGCTCATGCACGGAACGTCCGGTCAATTGTGCCGCAGCAATACCGTGTAGCCGGGCTGCCGCCAAATTCACCTGCTGAATGGTTTGGTCTGAATTCACAATATAGGTCGGATCAGGAATGGTGTCATAGGTGCTAGCAGCTTTAGAGAGCATGCTAAAAGGCTCTTTGATGGTCGACTCGACCAGTGCCAGATAGATAAACCAGTAGGAATAGACTTTCAGAATATGCCCCAGCAGATTGGCATCTGCATATACGGATACATATTGAGTAAAAGCAAATTCAGAGGCCATCATGGTCAGCATGGAAAGGCTGACCCCAAACGTCAGTTGGGCCGATAAATATTCGCGGCGGCGCCAGACTAGTATCTGCGCCATTGCCAGCACCGCAATAATCAGATATTCACTGTAAATTTTAAAAGGAGTCAGGCCTTGCCCATCAACAAAGGCGGTGGGGAAAAAACCCAACATGACTGCCATCACAATCCCGACACTGACTAAACCAAAAAACAGGTTCAACGGGATAGGCTTGATCGCGCGTGTCAACATAAACGGTGCGGCAAGCATGGCCAAGGCCTGCAATAATCGAGCGCCAACCCATAATTGTGTGGCCTGATTGGCGCTGTCCACCGGAAGAATCTGCATGCCTTTGTATAGCAGAGTATGGAACAGATCAATAAATCCACACCAGCCAATGGCAATCGCAATGAAAACTACAAAATAATTTTTAGTAAAATGCCGCGATACCACAGTCACTATCAGTGCTGTAAGCGCGATAATGATGGAAATCAGTTCCGCGATGGTATGGGTAAAGACGAAACCAAAACTTTGATTGGTCCACCAGATCAGCAAGGCAAAAATCGTCGGAGGAATGATCATCATATAAGGAGAAATAAACGACTTAAGGTCGAATACATCCGGTGAAAATAAGTCACGAGATGATTTAGGCATAAAGTTCCCCAATAAAGTTCGAAAATGGCCTTATGTCATAGCATTGTTTAAAATTTTGTATTGTCTGAAAATTCACATGTTTATTATAACATTAGGCTGGTGTAAATAATCCGTGAATACCTTCCATGAGAGCTGTCTACAGCTAATCTTATATATCAAATACCTTAACTCTCTCCGTCGTGTTTGCATCAGTTAGATACCTGAAATTAACGCGTGCAGTTACGTCCCTCACGCTTGGCCTGATACAGCTGCTGATCTGCCATTTTCAGTACCTCTTCCACATCCTTAGAACTATGCGGCCAATAAGCAATGCCAATTGAAATGGTGACGATGCCAATTTCCTCGATTTCAGTGATTTCAACTGCCTTTCGTAGTCGTTCTGCCGCCTGAAAAACGGTGATCGGGTCTGAAGCAGCCATTAAAATAATAAACTCCTCTCCCCCTGAACGGCAGCAAATGTCATTGTCACGAAAATGATATTTCATCAGTCTGGCCAATCTTTGTAAGACAATATCGCCTTTGTCATGGCCATAGCTGTCATTTACCTTTTTAAAAAAATCGATATCCACTGCCAACACCGCAAATTCGGTACGCACACGCACAAATTTTTCAAGAAACAGCTTCATCCCTCGGCGATTATATAAACCGGTCAACGGATCGGTATTCACCGACTGATTCAGCTCATCAATTTTTTCCTTAAAATTCTGAGAACTTAGCATCAGGGAATTTTTGAACTGATTAACCTCAAAATATACAGGGTCAATTCTGTTAATTTTTTCCTGAATCTCAGGCTGATTGAGCATACTAGCCATTTTCGCCAAATGGTTTAAAGGTAGTGCAATCAAACCCGATAAACGCCAGACCACAAAGAAAATGAAGAAATAGAACAGGGTAATCCCGATGGATACGCTGATAATGATACTGTTGGCTTGAGCAAACAGCTCGTCAATCGGCTGCTGCGATACCACAATCCAGTTCACACTGGGAATATGTGAAAAACCGATCAGACTCTCTATACCTTGGCCGTTCATCAGACGAAAAGCACCATCTTGTTGCTGAAGCATCGGGGTTAAGCCATCACTGACCTGGACTTTCTGGCCAATTTTCCGAGTATCGGCATGAAAAATGATGCGTTTTTGGTCATCCATAACATAAGTATAATTTTTCTTGTAACCATATTTGGAGGCCAGCATTTCACTGACCAGATTCTTGCTTTGCAGATAAATCGTACCGGCGATAAAGCCCAAGTATTGCCCCTGGGTATCGAAGACTGGTTCAGAAATAATCACGATCAGTCTTTTGGTTGATGACCAGTAGGGAGAAGAAATATAAGTTTGCTTGCGTTTGAGCGACTCGGTGATGCCAAGGGTTTTATGGATCTGTTTAGAATCAATCTTTAAGCTGGTCGGGAAAAATGA
This sequence comes from Acinetobacter sp. ANC 4218, assembly GCF_002135245.1. Taxonomy (NCBI): domain Bacteria; kingdom Pseudomonadati; phylum Pseudomonadota; class Gammaproteobacteria; order Moraxellales; family Moraxellaceae; genus Acinetobacter; species Acinetobacter sp. ANC 4218. Next base: position 30,837 of record NZ_NEGD01000012.1, read on the forward strand.
AATGATATGCCCTTCCCGGTCAACCAGAAAAACACTGTTGAAATGTCCGGACTGGCTTTTCAGGCGTGCCGTTTCACTATTTCGCAGGCTGGCACTAGCAAAATCTTGACCGAGCAGCTTGGCACTAAAGCGTAAATTTTTTAAGATTTCTTCAAACTGATAGTTGGTATGGGCAGCAATCCTAGAGGAATATTCAGCATTCAAGGCCAGAGAGTTATCGATCAGGCGCTCTTTCACTGTATAGTTAACAAAAAATAAAGCAAAGACGAACAGACAGGTCACGCTTAAAACTGTTAAAAGTAATATTAAGCTGCGCAGATTTAAACGAGGCGCCAGTAAAACCTGTTTCAATAGGGCAGTTCCAAGTCATTATTTATGATACTTATATCACAAAATAATAAAAAAACACGGTTTATTTCAATAACATCGACGTGAGTCAAATCACCCAGAAATGACCGTCAATTTTTCCGGCCTTATTTGTTTTACCGAGCGTTCAACGAATGCACTGCCACTGTAGTACAGAAGGGAGTCAATGCTTGCGAAGTATGCTTTGGGCATTCATCGCTGTTTCTGCCTGAACTGATGATTCCAGGAAAATGGCCTGAACATGCAGGGTACCAGATTACTTGGAGTCGCGGGGTTCCTGCATTTTTACGCTCAGCACAGGTTCAGATCATTTAACCAGCAATGAACACCGCCGATATCGATTTTTTTTATGCTATATTCCCAGTTAAGACTTATATTTGTGATATAAATCACACGACTTATTTTCCCTAAAAGTTTGAACTTATTACAAGGTTTTTGGATTTCCATGCAAACATATATTCCTTATCAGCTGCGGGTAAAGTTAAAACAAATTGATCCTATTCTCGATAAGCATTGGCAACAACAACTACAGTCCATCCTATCGACGACGCCGCAGGCATTGCATCAGAAAATAGAAGACCAGTACCTGAAAGCCAAGAATATCGCATGGAATTACCTAAACCAGACCTTTGAGTTTAAAGGTCATACTAACCTAACAAATCTTCAGCTTGATACGCACAACGCCGAATTACTGCAACTCGCGCACAGAATAAAGAGTACATTCAGCTATCTGCAAGGCTATCAAACCGACTTTCAAATTGCCGATTACCTAGAAAGTATTGTGCGTGAAATTAACCAGATTGATCTGGAACATTCAGCAGACATTCAGGCACAGCAACTGATCAAAAAAGCCTTTCTGTATGATGCTGCCCTGATTATTCGGGACTTAGATTTTACGGTTTCTGAAAATCACCGGCATTTGGATATTGAGCAGGTTCGAACTTTTATCTTTGAAATTTTTATGAAAAGTGAAATTCTGGGAAGCTGGTTTGCCCATATTTTGCCGAGTGAATATGCAGAACAGGAACTGGCAATTTTTCAGGATTATTTTATTCAGCAACAACGCGTTCGCGACTTTGAAATTATCAAAACCTTTCAATATTATTTTGTCCTGAGCAGCACCTACGACAGTTCAGTTTCTGCCTATTCAATTCGCCGTTTTTTAACCGAAGAAAACTTTGGTAAAGAGGATCGATTCTATATCAGTGGTTTGGTTCTTGACCCGCAACAGCTGGATCAAGCGGATTATTTTGCAAATTTTAAACAGCTGATGAACCGAATCATTGGTATTCAGCGCAAAATGAATCCGCATATTGTGGAACTGATTGAATCCCTGCATGAATATAATCAGCAAAATCTCATCCCAAGTTTAAAAGAAATTTTAAATATTCAAAGTTTTTCTATCGACCACCTGGTGAAAGAGCATCTGGAAATCTTAGAAAAAGATTTATCCTTAAATATTCTTGAACCCTTTCTAAAAGGTTTAAAAAACAGTGTGCAACATACCGATGAACTAGAATATTGCTATTTAAATATTTCAAGGTTAATTAATGAGTTTCTGCATCAACTGGAAATTTTATCGCAGCAACCGATGCTACAGTTTAATCAGCATGCACGTCTGTTCAAATATCGCTTAATTGCCTATTTAAAATTACTGGAACAACGTCGTGCCCAAATCTTTATGATCTTTCACGATGAATTTCAGTATCAGCAACAGCTACGAGCAGTTTCAGCCCCCACTCAGGAAATTAGGGAACTGCTCAATAGCGCGATGGAACAAACACGCCAGATCCAGCAGCACATACGCCAGTTAGAACGCGAAATGCAAAATGCCGAAAATAGCAGTTTTCTTAAACGGCTGTTTAAAAAATCTGAAAATCATGAATTGAAGATCAATGAATTAAAACAGAATCTGATCGAGGTTCGAGATCGTTGCTATATTAGAATTATTGCTATTCAAAAACAGGCCTCTCAAGAGAGTGTTTATCTGGAAGCGAAGAATTTAATTTCGGTGATTGACTCTAAAGTACGGCATTATGCCTTTGCTAATGGTGAAAATGGCGTAACACGTTTACCGCTTCTGTTACAGTTACCTGAAGACCGCAATAACTTTAATATGCAGAGCATCCTCATGGCATTAAACTATGATTTTTTGCTCTCTGCAAAGAGTTGGAAATTGTCACAAAAGACCTAAGGCAAGGTTGTGAACTATCAAGAGGAAGGTAAATCAACAAGCTGATTTAAGAGTTGATTTTAGTGCTGCTCAATTGTCTTAATTAAATAAGTAGTTGAAAATAAGAGCTGATTTATCAACTCTTATTTTTTGAAATAATTATTAGTTAGAACGCTAACGTGGATAGGTTCTTTTGATCTCGATGCGTTTTATCATAAGAAAGCCCATGAATCGACAATCAGCACCTCCCATATGTAGGGTAAGCTTAGACATTAGTTTAGCTTAATGCCAAAATATAGTGATTCTTGTTGCTGGGGCAACAATTCAACAAAGGTGGTTTTTACCCTGCTCGCATTATCTTCAACCGCTTCACCACTGCTGGTCATAGGTAAAACTGTCCCTGATTTCCAGGGCTGAGTATAAGCGGGGTACATATCGTTAATGACCACATTGCTTAACGGCGCATTACCCATATTTTTCACCAAGATACGATAAATTAAACATTGATTTGGCTTCAAGTTTTCATTTTGTACCGTATAGGTTGCGTTCATAACTGCTGACTTATCTGGCATATCGCAATTTTCAACTTTCAGCTGCGATTTAAGAATTTTTAATTGGTTTGGGCTAACCGTAATTAAATCGGTATTCATCAGATCAACTAATGCTATTTCTTTTCCTGTATTATCTGGTTTAACAATCAATTTTACCTGGCTGTTCATACCATTCGTCGCAGTAGCAGGTGCTTCAGCCTTTATTAATAAAGTGACGGATTGGTTTGGTCGAATAATATGGCTTAACTCTGTTTCTAGATCGGATAGCAATGTATCGGTCGCATCCAGCATATCATTACCATTTTTATCGACAAATAATGTATATAAAAAACCATCTTTGCCATTCACGGCATTCAGACTGACTTTAACTTTGGTTTCATCTGCTACGCCATAGTTGGTCAAACGATGCAAGAATACGTATGTACCGCCAACACCTACCTGTGCACTCTGGTCATTGGTCAGTTCGAGCAGCCGTTTTTGAGCTGGAGGAATCACAGCATCTAAAATAACGTCACCCAACCCTGATTGCAGTGATTCAATTGCGAACCAGATATTGGTGGTCGCTGTCACAGATGGGGAGACGGTAACCACGGCGCAGACTTGTGCTACGGTATTTGCTGCAACATTCAGTTGGGTAATTTGCTGAGTGTTTAAACCCATTTTACATTGAGCCTCATCCGCCTTATAAAATTCGATTTTCAGGCCGGAGGTAAAAGAATTGATGCCACTCTTGACTAATGTTGAATAGCTGCCAGTACTGAGTGTTGGAGCAATTGCAGTACTAGAGGCATACAGTTGATAGTCCTGTGCCAAGGTCGCTTCATTTTTAATGCTTAAAGGAAAATAAGCCTTATTTTCCTGGCTGGATTTGGTCCAGAGTGGCTGACCATTATTGTCAATCACAAATAGACCTGTTCCGGTTTTGCTAGCATCCGTATTCAATAAATCATTTTTTGCAGCATACAGGTTTTTAGCGATCGCATTATTATTGTCAAGGTTAATATCATTTGATGTCGTGCTGACTTCAGCCTGATTCGCAACATACCCTTTATTTTCACCAGTTCCAGTATCACTCGCACTGACTTTTAAATTAGACAAAGTGAACTTAAACTTTGCTTTTCCTGGTACATTGCCCAAAGCTAAACCTGCAGTAGAAAATAATTGACTTGCTGCATCAGTTGCAGAAGTAAATGCAGGACATGTTGCTGTTGTTCCTTCATTTTCAATTGCAGTACAAGTCAGTTGGGTTGTTGAATTTTTGATTAAATTAGAAATTAATACATCTTTTAGAATGACATTTGATGCGATGCCCCTAGCTTTATTTTCCAGAATTAAATCATAAGAAACAGTGTCTTCCGGCAACGGTGCTTTCTCATTCAAGGTTTTAGTAATACTTAAATCAGTATCATCATCTTGAATTAGATAATTAAAACTCGAAACTGGAGTATTTCCACATAACTCTCCAGTACTAGTAATTACAGCTCCTCCTGATTGAATACTATCTAAACCAAAAGGAATAACTTTATCCCCATCTATTATTTCATTATTTTTTACTTTAATTACTAAACCTTTAACAACGACTCCATTATCATAGTCCAGTAATGGATTATATTTTATAACATAATCAAAAGAATAATTACCATTGATACTATTTACCGTAATAGGAGTTAATTGTTCAGTTCCATTAATTAAATTCACCTGATACAGTTCATAATCTTTTCCTAAAATTGCAGCATTTGAAATAGAAGAATTATCTATTATAAACTTAACAGTTAAATCTTGTTTTACATTACCAACAATATTGAAATCAACAGAATGTGTCTTGCCAATATCACTTTCCAATACAACACCTGATGAGGCAGAAAACTCAATTGCCGGTCTTAATTGAACATTAACGTTATCAATAAAGTTTCCATATGTAATATTATTATAGGTACGGGCTTCAAAAATAAACTCGTATTTACCAGCCTGCGCAATAACTCCTGCTAACGAAAAAATTTTTTTCCCAGTATTGGCCCATGTTTTTGTGGTCGTATGAGTAGGACTCAAACCAATAGACATGACTTTAGAAACTGTTCTACCATTTACCTTACCAATATAGAATTCAGCTTGTTCTGATGCAACACTACGGGTTGCATGATCAAAACTCCAGGTAAAACTATCGTCTGGTAATAAACATATACTTTGATAAATATTTGAAGCTTCTTCGGCATTTAACTCAATGTACTGGTTAGTGGCATTATTAGTTACGTTTGGATTATTACTAATTCCATCAGGGCCTCCACCTTTCCAAAACTCCATTGGATATTCTTTACCTGAATATCTTTTATGCGTAGTTCTCCAGCCGGGTATATATTTCGAGGTGCCCACTAAAGTAGGATTTGCATCCAGCAACTCATAGTTCGCTGTAAGAGTGGGTTTCTGTAAATCCATATTTATGAAACTACGCTGAATTCTTTGATTATTTTTCGGTAAGTTTATATCAGCAGCTTCTGTAGCTACACTATATACCATAAAACAAGTAGCCAGAATATTACGCCAAATAGATTTTTCCATGATTCTATCCCTGCTATCTTTAATTATGGTTCAAGCTGCAAATCTTGCCACTGTGGCTGTACATGCACTTCATTATCAAATTGAATTACCACCCGACGGCTTTTAGCATGCGCAATCTTTTGCTCTACATCTTGAATCAAGGCTAACTTCCCTTTGGCTTGCTCAGACATACGACTTTGCTGTACACCTTGTGCAATTAAATACTCACGCACTGCATCAATACGACGCTGTGAAAGTTGTAAATTATAGGCTTGGCTGGCTCGCGGATCTGTATATCCCACCAAAGTCATCTGGATGTCAGGGGACTCAAGCAAAAAGGTGCTTAAGTGATCCAGGACCGCTTTTGCTTCAGCATTTAAATCGGCGCGATCCACGGCAAAATGCACCACATTTTCAATCTTTGGATCAGGTTCTGTTAAGGCTGGCTTGCTGGTCTGGTCCTGGATAGGAGCTGACACCTTCAATGGCCAGTAATCAGAATTGCCCCCTTGGCAGCCCGGCCCATTGAGCTGCTTCAAACTTGGTAAAGCTTGGCCATCCCATTTCACTGTATCAATATGATCCTGTCGTGTTGCGACAGCCACCTGGTATAGCGCCTGTTCAGCAGCATCAAAATGTTCTCTCGCATGTCGCCAGCCCAGTTCGCAATATTCTGCTGCCGCCCAAACCAGCATCACTTCTGCATGGGCCAATTGCTCAGGAGCTTTTTCCAATGCCCCGCTTTGTTTGAAATATTCCACCTGCCACCATAAGTCCCGGCGCATGACTTGTGAAACAGTTAAAATAGGCGTAGTTAAACTGAGCGGCTTTTTCTGGGCTAATTTTTCTGCAATCTGACGCCCTTGAGCTAGAGCTTCCATTCCGGCAGTCGTTAGACTCCGTTCTGAAAACTCATTTTTCGCATAACTTAACCAGATCTGTGCTTTAGAGGCCTGATAACATGTTTGAGCATCACTGACCTGCTGATAAGGCTGTAACTGCTGGCTTAACACTTCGGCTTCAACAGCAGAGGACTGCAGGGTCTGTGCCTCAACAGAATGGCATACGGGATATAAACAGGCGCTGAGCAGAAACATTGATTTTAATCGCATGAATTATTGCTCCTGCACCGGTTCTAAAGAAGAATTTACTACAGGATTACGGCGTCCAAACAAGTCCTCATCAAATTTGAATCTAAATCTTAAATAGGCCCCTTGACCGCTGGAACTGGTATTGGCTAATTCATCATCCTGATAACCGAGGAAATTATATCCTGCAGAAACCCAGAGATTGGTTGCCAGCAAATAACCCACTTCTGCACCCAGCAAATAACGTGTCCCTGCCCCATGGTTTGCCCAAAGTGAACCGGCTTGTACACTCATATCCCAGCGTTCATTCAAATCATAAATGACCCGACCACTGAGTAACTGGGTTAAAGCCGAACTTGTAACTTTGTCTTCATCCAAGGTGGACCATTTTGCTGCATACTGACCGGACAAGGTCAGCTGGCGATAAGGATGATAGTTTAAATGTGTAGATGACACATAGGATTCACGCTTAAATGCCGCTTCTAGGTCAGTTGCATTATCCTCATAGTAATATTCAATTTTTGACAGGACATCCAGTTGATTGTGCTCATCATCACGCCATGCCAAACCCAGCTGGAAACGGTTTCGCAGATGATCACCGCGCTCGGCGTCTTTATTATCGACAAAATTAACCGTATTTTTGGTCAAAATCGTGGCATCATCTGTCAACTTACGGGCAAAACCAATGCTATTGATCATCGTATCGGAAGTGTCGGAACGACGTGCCTCTAAACGCGTCATAGCTTTCCAATTGTCGTGAACCAAATATTCCAGACCCAGACTTGCTGCTGTTGAATCATTATCGCTATTTTCAATATTTTTAGACAGGCTTTGAATTCGTTCAAAACTGCTACTGACATATACACGCGGCTTAATCTGCCAACGGTTGCGTAAACCCATAGCCGCTTCCGCCTCACGGTTACTCATGCCATCTGCAACACGGTATTCACTAAATGCGGAAGCATCTTTCATATACTGACTGGAAATACCCAATACCGTGCTGTTGGTTTCTTCCGTAGTATTCATGGAATACAAACCGTCAATCGCAGAAATCACTTCATGACGGGCATAGACTTCAGTATTTGGCAGGACTTTAACTGCCCCGCCTACAGAGAGAACCTGTTTATCGGAATTGGAGAGATCCTGTTCATACTCGACAAAGGCTGATGCCCCTTTCCACGGCAAGTTACCGGTAAATTTGATACGCCCGGTAGTACCATTATATGGGCCCTGATTTTCTGTTGCCGAAGTTGCAGCTGTACTGGTTTCGTCATAATGACGTAAACCTAATTCCACGGCGAGAATTTTAAAGAAATTACATTCCAGACTGGCAGACACACCGGTACGTACCCCATTATTGTTTTGGTCTTCAGTACGAATCGCTTCCATACGAGCCAAACCAAGCTTCGCAATCAGTGCTGAAACTTTTATCCCACTTTCTTTACGTCCTGCACTAATAGTGGCTGCATCATTTTGAAATCCGTCTTCTGCTTGCTGGTGATACACTCGCACATGGGCAAAACTTGGTGCATATTCAAATTCTACCCGGGCAGCCATGCCTTCATCCTTCTCGCCAGCTACACCGCTATTGATCTGGGTCACTTGATCTGCTGTAGAATTCGTATTCTTCGACTGTGCCACTTCGGCAATCACTTTAGCATACTGGCCCAGTTTCACCACAGTATTTAAACTGGCAATTTGTTCTTCTTTCAGGGGATCATTACTTTGAACAAATGAGCCGCCAATTTTGAGCTGCGGCTTCATCGCATAACTAAAGCTAAGACCACCAACTTGATATTCTTCACCAATTTCGTCCGCCTCAACCGTAATACGAATAAAGTTTGGATTGAGGTCTCTATCTACACTCGGGACTGCTTGTTTTAAATAAATGCTGTTGCTATAGGTATCGACTTCATAATCAGAAAAACGGGTAAGGGTTTGTTTTGCAATAATCAGGCCCGGGTTATTGCGGTCACGGGTCAGCACTTCAACTTTTTCACTGTTTTCTAAAATCAGATCATTTGAAATTGAACCGAGACTATATGGACCAGAAATACCCAGAGCACGATTTTCAGTGACCACTTGACGCGACTTGGTTTTAGCGACAAAAGCTGAAGATTGGAATTGGTCACCTTCATGCCCCACTTTAAGCCCTGTCAATGAACGGTTATATTGCCCTAAAGCTAAACCTTCATCTTTCTCTGTACGGGTCACGTAGTCACCATACATGGCATAGGAACGTCCTTTGTCTAAACGGACATACAATTTGCTGGTCGATTGTGCTTCAAAGCCTTTTGCCGCAGCATCACCATAAACCGGATAATATTCATCAGGTTGAATATCTCGGAACAGGCGTTGTTTGGAACTTTTATTTGAATCATAGGCAAGAGTTAAAAGATAATCACCTTTAACTTTACCTTTAAGGAACATCGCAGCACGACCATTCAACGAGGTGTCGTTACCCCACTCGGCAATTTCATTCAACTCGTCTTCAAAGCCATCATTACGATTAACACTATGCAGCTGTTTGCTATCAAAATTATTGAAGTTAATCGAGCCTTCAATTAAACCGACTGCAATCAGAGGACGTAAATCTGCCTCAAACTGGATATCTATTTCTTGTTTAAGTAAACCGCTACTGACGCGCAGTTTTCCACGTCCAGCAGTATTCGGTGCAATAATCGGTATAATCATCTCGCCGCCATCAATGAAGGTTTGAATCCCGGGCTCATTTGGATTCAAATCTTGCAGATCAATCATACCGATGTCACTGTCTAAGGTCAGTGCGGTACGTGTAGCGACTTTTATTCCTTGTTTGTCTTGTAGCTGTACCACCAGTTGCATAACATCACGGCCATTTGCCATCACGGATGCTTGAGGTTTTTTTAACTTGATGTCATGAATGTCATCTGGAACAATCACTTGAATCTGCTGGCTTTCCCGGATATTACCCGCAAAATCCAATTGCTCCACACGGATGCTATTTTTACCCGTGCTTAATGCTACACCTACATATTCAACCCCTTGCTTACGCTGCTCATCCAGGATGACCAATTTACCGCGCTGCTTTTCTTTCACAATGACATCATTGACTAAAACACGTTGTGTCGCGCCTGCTGCACCCTGGACTTGAATAGTCGTTTGGGCAAAAGGGAGAACCTGTCCTTCCTTAAGATTTAATATTTCCAGGCTATTGTGATCATTACGCTTTAAATATTCTTCAAGATTCACCAAAACAGGAGGTTTAACTGGATCTATGCGTAATTGCGGTTGCTTTGCTTGAGCAGATTCCCCACGATTGAGCAGGCAATTTTGATCATTCTCACTGGCCAAACAGCCTTGGGAATTTTCTGAACGCGTACTGGTTTGTAGATAGCTCGGCGCATCAATAGAAAGTTGCTTGTTAATCGCCTTTTCAAGATTTAAATTACTGCTATTAATTTTTTCTTGACGCTGTTTTACCACATCCGTTAATGGTGCAGAACATGTGCCTGCTTGATCCACCATTGCGAAATCAGCACGATGTAATTCACCACGTTTTACATCGACAAAACGGCTAGAAGGGTCCCCGGCATTGCGGTTAGACTGGGTGATCAATTCAGCACCTGCCGGCAAAGTGGTGCGATCTAATTTCAGTACATGGGTCTTTGCGGATACGCCATAGAAATCATATTTGCCTTCACGGTCAGTAATCACATAACTGCCATCTTCCATGTACAGCCGTACACCCGGCACACCTAATTCACCTTTGTCCTGGATTCCGTTGCGGTTACAGTCAGTATAAACCTTACCCACCACAAACGCGTCAGCACTGAATACACCTGGGCGAACTTTCACTTTGGCCTGTGCTTCATTGGAACTTAGACCGTAACGATCAACGGCACGTGCCCGGTTAATCCCATCACCATTTAAAGCATTCGGTCCAACCAGAACACGGTATTCAATTTTAGCATTCGCATTTACGGCAAGATCACCTAACCCCAAAGTTAAATACGGACCTTTTCCGCCTTCAGGATCAGCCACTGGCTTGCCATCAATCCGCATGCTATTTGGCACATAACTAAAACCACGCGGTAAGGTATCTTGCAATTTGACATCATGTGCCAGCTGATCACCCTTATTACTCACGGTAATGCTGTAATTGGTGAAATCACCCAGCTCTACCGAACTGTCCCGTACGGTTTTCTTGACCATTAATAGCGATTGATCCAGTAGCGGATCAATCGGTATATCAATATTCAGCGCTGGGCTAGCGGCGGTTAAAGTAAACAGGCCACCATAAGACCATGCCGGATGCACAGCCTTGCCATTAAATGAATCCACCGGATAAAGTGCCTGGTTGCTGGCAAAACTATACTTTCGGCCTGGAATTGTGGTGGTATCCACCATCAGTTTATAGCTGCCCGGCTTGACATGTGGATAAACAAATTGACCGGTCGACGAGGTAACCTGTCGTACAGGAAACGGCTTTAGTTCACCAGTCACCCGATCATGTTCAAATACAACATTATCTGCAACAGGCTGACCGAATTCATCTGTCAAAGTGACGGTTGCACCCTCGACCGCCTGGCCTGTTTTTGCATCAAAGACAACTCCGTAGGGATCAATCAGCACTTCTGTGGTGATCTCCGTTGAGATGTCTTCAATATTTTGGCTAACCTTACCCTGCTCGTCCAAGCAGTCGGTCAGGTGAATACTGACCTGATCGCGCTTGAGCGTCTGTAAAATATGATCGCTGAGGTTTTTTTCAGCCTTTTCCTCAGTATCCACGGTGAACTGAAATATGCCGGTATTTTCACCACTTTCTACTGCATTGACATAAACAATATCGCCCGTCAGTTTGGAGACCAGTTGAATACGAACCTGATCTGAAACAGAGCGGTTGGCATTACAGATGGCGGCATCTGCTTTGACATAAATAGGCTCGTTCACCGTCCCGGTTTCAACGACTTTCTCGAAATTACTGGTTGTGCTTTCAATGACCAACTTGCCTGCAACTTTGGTTTCCACTCGATTAGACAGGGTTTTTTTACTGCCTGTAGCAGAACGGTGTAGCACATACGCTTCATTGCGCAAAGTGGTATAGCTCAGGATTGGATTGGTTTTGACCGTCAAGCGGACTGTGCTTTTTTGCTGAGGCTGAAATGGTTTTTTATAAGCAACGACAGCATAGCCAATTTTATTCTTGTCACTTGGCAAATAACGCGTATATTCCCCTTCTGCAATTCGATGTAGAACTTCAACCTCCTGATTTTTCTCAAGAACCTGAATGTCTTCAAAAACGGTATTGGCTGGAATAGGATCCTCAACAATCACTAGGGACTGTAATTGTCCATCAACCTTTACCTCTGTCGGAGTCACTGCAAGATCAGCGGTATTGGAAATGATCAAGCTATAGTTCAGGGTCTGTGCTTGCTGACTGGCATTGAGCAAGCTTTGGTCCACTTGTTTTTCTATTTTTAATTTTGGCTCAATAATTTGTACAGGATCTTTAACGGTTTTTTGTAGTTGTGGCTCTTCACGAATTTGTGCGACTAAAGGGAGTTCGAGCTTGGTCTGATCAGGTGTCTGTAATGACGTATCTGCAACCACCCACACATGAACGGTCTGATTGGGTTGTAATTGTAATCCATTTTCAATCAGTGTATCTGAAATATCAAATACCCCATCTTGATTGGCATCGAGGTAAATTTTAAAATTTGATAAGTAATTAGTTTGTGTGAGTTCAAAATCAAACCATGCATTTGTATTACTGGTATTGGTCAACTGGTTTAACCAAATCACTTTCGAACCGGCTTCTACCTGTTGAAGTTGATCTGGAAATAACTCGAAACCATAGAACTTGGCAATTTCAACATTTACCGCATTGGATTGAGTCGTTTGCAGCAATTGTCCACCATTCAAATCGCTGACTTGGTAACTTGCATAAGCAATGTTCTGGATGATCTGGCCAGCAACCGGCATTACCGCATGACTTTGCTGTGCAAAGAACAAAGCTGAAGCAAGCGCAGACAAAGATAACGTCTCCACTTTTTTATTCATTGCTTTTTTCATTGCCACGCCCCAAAACAAAAAAATATTAAAATACAAACGATAAAAATGAGTTCCTCCCTTTCGAAAAAGGGAGGTTACAGATTTAGAATTATGGAGTGGCTTTATCCACTGTAACAGCGAATTTCAATGTTGCATAAGCGCCTGGAATTAAAGTACCGACGTTATAACTTACATTACCGCTGGTTTCGGTTGGTGCAGCACCTTGAGTTGATGGATCACGTGCAACTGAACCCGCTTTGTATGTTGTGTATGCAGGTACAGCATCATTGATCATAACCGCAGTTGCATCAGCATTACCCTGATTCGTTGCCGTCACTTTATAGAATACGCATTGGCCTGGTTTGGCGTTTTGCAGATTGCCAGTGTACTCAGAATCAGTAGGTGTTACCGTACAGTCTGCAGCAACCTGTAATTTTTCCAAACGAACTGAACCCAGGTTAATGACTGTGCGATCTGTAATCGACAGGATGCTGTTTGAACCTAAAGTAGCACCAGTTTCAGGATTAATTTGCACTGTAGATGTATAAGATTGACCTGCTGTTGCTGTTGCAGCTGCTTCAACTTTTACATAAACAGTAACTGACTCACCTTGCTGCAAGCCGGCTAGCTTAGATGGATCAAATTTTGCATTTTGTAAAATGCTGTTTAAAGTTCCTGTGCCGGTACCGGTTACCAACTCATTAGTATCAAGTATGCCGTTACCATTTACGTCTACATAAACAGTGACCGTTTCACCTGCTGACGGTGTTGGTAAAGCAAAATCCAGTGTTTTGCTACCATCAGCTTCAGTAACGTTACCAATGTTGGTTAAAGTATGACTGTAAATAATGCTGCCACCTGGTGCTAACTGGCCTTGGCGGTCTGGCGTGAAGCTTATCGCGCGCTGTTCTGCAATCGTCAGGTTAAATCCAATCTCGTCGCTAGTGCCAGTCGATGGCGAGCTGATCTTGACTGTAATGGTTGCTGGAATATTGGTTGCTGGCGTGCCGTCTGGTGCAGTAACGACCAGGCAGTAACTACCTGTACTGCCATTGGCAATCGTGCCAGAGTTGGTGACTTTGGTATTTGTACAATTACCTGACGCATCTTTTCCAAACAGTTCTGCTGTCCAGCCAGTTGGAACACCTTCAACTGTAATATTGTAATTGTCCGGCGTACCGCCTATATTTTTGATCGTAACATCCAGCTGTTTAGATGTACCAGGTACTAAAGCTGTGTCAGGAACACCTGTACTACTCTTCTGCCCATCACCAACATAAACTGGTGAACTTGTTGTGCCTTTGTTATGTATTAAATCCACAGCACTTTTTGTGAATGAATCAACAACCAAAGAAATAGTATCTTTATTGCTGCTGTTGCTAACAGAAGCGCTGGTCATCGTCAGTTTAGTGTCTGCATCAACTGTACCACTGGTTGGCAAAGTAACGCGTACTACAAATTTTAAGCTTCCGCCAGCTGCAATCGGGCCAGTGTTGTTATCTGTTACCGGTGTTTTACCATCAGCTTTCAGAATTTCGATAATGCTGCCGGCCGGCAAAGATGAACCTGCCGCAGCTGCAACACTCAGGTTATAGCTGTCCGTCGTTGTCCCTGAGTTATGAACATAAATAACATCACCGTCTGTGGTGTTATTACCAAAGACAATCGCCTGACCTTGCACAGCCGCTGCATGGACTTGGTCATCAATGCCTGCAGCGCTACCGGTTGGAACATTGTTGTCAATCCAGGAAACAGATGCATCATCGTTAATCGAGTGAGAAGTTGTACCCAGTACGGTGACATTGTTCGGGTTTGATGGAACTAGTGTTGTATCCGTCGTTGTCGGTGGAACTGTTGGGACATTATCCGGTGTTAATGGTGTATTTGTGCCTGATGTATAGCCGTCAGTATCCGCATATGCTGTGTTGGTAATTTTTTCACCATTTTCCGCAGCATTTTTGACCTTAACGGTAAAGGTTAATTTACCCGTCGATCCTGCAGCAAGCTTGCCTGCATTAAAGGTAAAAGCTTCTTTCTCATCACTACGGGTCTTAAAGTAGAAACCGTCAGCATCAGTATTGCCAGAATTAAGCGCGGTTGAGCTGCCATTGTAATAAGCAACCAACTTTGCATCAGCTGTGGTTGATGTATCAAATGTTACATTACTTGGCAGTACGTCATAAATAATGACATCTGAAGTTGCCGCTGCTGTACCTTTGTTTTGGAAAGTCAATGTATAGGTGATATAGCCATTTGCACCAATTGTGCTGACGCTAGCTTCTTTTTTAATTTCAATGACAGCGCCAGTAATAATTGTCGCTTTATCTATATTTGATGCGGTATCTTTGCCAGTATCATATAAAGCTGCTGTTTTTGCTGTTGCAGTCAATGTGAGGCTGTCATACTGACTTGCAGTTGCAGCTAATGGTGTTTTAGCAACCACAACCAGACCGATAGATTCACCGGCAGCTAATTCAATTGCTGTTGTTTCTGTTAAAGCCACATCATTATCAGCTATACCATCCTGATTGCGGTCAACATAAACATTATAACTGGCCCAATCAAAAGTGCCGGTATCATTTGCAATTTTAAGTGTGAATGAGTCTGTGCCATTACCCGTGTTGGTCAAAATATGCGGGAAGCTTACACTACTGTTCGCAGCTGTTTGACGTTCATTAGACTGCACCAGGGTAAAGCTACCTACTTGTGCTACCAGGGTCTTAACCACATTAGATGTGACCACACGTTCAGTATTTGTATTATCGGTATAAGTTGCTGTTGCCACGTTACTGATATTTTGACCCGCTAAAGGCGTAGATGTTGCTGCCATCGCAGAATTGCCAAATAGCGACACCCCACCCACAACAGCTAAAGCAGTCGCGACTTTACTTAATTGAAAATGTTGTTTCATAAAAAAATCAACCATAAAACGTTTAAAACGACGTGAAAAAATTATTTAGAAGTGTTGACACGAACTTGAGCCGAAACAGTGATTTTTTGTTTCGCTTTTAACTCATTCACATTCCATTGCAGAACACGATATTCATTTAGTGGAACATTCACTTTTTTGCCATTTTCCACTCGGGTCAGGGGTGCTTTAGCAAAAAACTTGCCATCAATCGAAGCATAGGTATCTTTTGGAACACTTTGGCCGGTATAAGTGACAAATTCAGGAAGCGGTAAATTTAATTTCAAATTTTTCAGGCTATTCGCAGATACATTTGAATATTCGACCTTATATTCAAGCAATGTATTTGGTTTAACTTGATCTGAAGGCTTTAATTCCTTTTTCTTGTTCAATTGATCCACTTTATATACTTTCATGTCAGCGGTTAAAGCTTCTGTCGCTGCATAGGAAAAGTTGACCAAGGCACCACCTATTAGTAAGAACGATGCTTTTTTAACTGAGTTATAGATCTTCATGCCAAACCCCTAAATGTGCAATTTGCACATTAATTTATCAATGGCGGCAAATTTACCACAAAAAAATGTTCATTTTTCACATTTTTATATAAAAATAATGAATACTGGGTCACATTTTATTATTTTTTAATAGATTAAATCTTACAAATGGCTTTAAAGCCAACTTGAATAGTTAAGTTAAACTTACAAATATACTGGAGAAATGTTGTAGAGCAATTGAAGAAAATTTATGTTAAAAATAAATAGAAATATAAATTGTACTTAGCTCAAACCCCATCTGACAGTAACCGATTTTTACTGGGCCTATCATTCAAAAAAATCTAAAATGATTTAGTATTTTATTTGAGTTGGAGTTTCCATTGAGAATGAATTATCAAAGCAATTTAGACTGAAAAATTGCGATATAAATCAAACATTATTTATTTTTTCTTAATTTATATGTGTTGAATGCTGGTATCATCTCTTTCTTAAATTATAATTCATAAGTTGAGTTTTTATATAGGATTACATCTATGCCTGATTCCAACCTCCCTAGTTCAGACACTGCACTTTTAAATGTCCTAAAAATTATGGAGCCATTGGTATCTTGGTTATTAAAATCGGGTGTAGGCTATAGCGAATTTTCTCATGCTTTAAAATCTGTGTTTTATCATGAAGCTGAAAAAGAATTAGAATATTTACAACAGAAAAAAACTGACTCGTCCATAAGCTTGTTATCTGGACTCAATCGCAGAGAAGTGAGTACATTTAAGCAAAGGTCTTCTGAGCAAGCTCATCATAACCATTCTCCCCCAAGCCCAAGCGTACCTGCGCGCATTGTGACTTTGTGGATTCAAAAAAATTGGCATAAACAAATTGCTTTCAGTGGGCAAGACATCAGTTTTGAAAACTTAGCCAAAGAAGTTTCTCAAGACAAACATCCACGTGCAATGTTACTGGAACTGCAGCGTTTAGGCTTAGTGACTGAATTAGCCAATACGGTTATTTTACATACAGAATCTTTTACGCCCAGCAATAGTCTTTATGACAGCCAGGTACTTCTTTCTCAGTCTGCATTCGACCATCTCTGCTGCGGTATAGCGAATATTTTCATATCATCGAATGAGTATCTTGAACAAAGCTTACGAGCAGATGAATTAACCGAAGAGTCTATTCGTGAGCTTCGAGAGTACGGTACTCAGCTATGGCAGGAATATGCTCAGAAAATGTTAAGTAAAGCCGTAGAATGCTCTCAACAAGATGAAGGAAAAGTAGATGCTTGTCACCGATTTAGCTTGGGAATCTATCAATATGATGAAAATATTGATATCAAAAAAAAATAATATGTATTTCTTATAAATAAAAAATATTAAATTAATATATTGTCATATTGTATAATTATTGTGACGTAGTCTAACAATCCTAAAGGTATAAAATTTTGAAGTTAAGCAATTTGTCTCTTTACTGTTTTATTCCTTGTGTTCTATTAGGATGTGGCGAGGGTGATTCTTTTTCAGTTGGTGGCGTTTCTTTAGGGGGTACAGGGCTGCCGTCTACAGGTGGTAGTAATCCACCAATACTTAGTTCACCGATGCCAGCAGAGGGAGAAATATTGCCAGATGATAATCCATTCATTTTATGGTCGAGTGGTACCATAGAGAAAACTTGCGACCAAATTAACCTTAAAATGCAATTAATCAATCTTGAAACAGGCTCTATACTGGAGACTCAGCAAGGCATTCCACTGCATCCCAATCTAGAGGAAAATATTGGTGTCATGATTCAAGTCACCAATAACAATTCGGGAACAACCACGGAATACTTTGAAAATTGTCAGCCTTCTATTCAGATCATAGGACAAGATGGGCAACAACTAGCAACTCATGATAACTTCGAATGTGCAGCCAATGATTTAACACTCGCGCATAAGCCACAAGAGTCAGCGACTTATCAGTACAAGTTTAATTTACCGAATGAACCGACATCCTGGAATTTAAACTATCATCATATTTATTCTCTGGAACAAAACGCAGCATTTACCGAACGTAAATCTTGTGACATATCCTATCCATTGAATGTGGGTATTTGACATCCTCGCCTCTTTAAACTGAGGCGAGTCCTACTTAGACGTTTATGCCCAAACACAAGCACGTTTTTTGCAGGATTTAAATCACGCTGTTATCCTAAAAACGAGGCTATATCTTCCGCCACCACCCTAGCTGTCCGGGAAACACCGACTAGCGTTGCCGAAGCGGCACCGGTCCATTCACCATAGCCCACCAGCCATAAATTTGACAGCTGAACCGAGCGGCCATTCTGAACTGCGATGGTCTGGTCCGGCTGGATAATCCCGAGGCTGCTGAGATGATTCAGCGCCGCCTTAAATCCGGTACACCAGATCACCACATCCACTTGCGCTGTGCTGCCATCTTCCCAAATCACGCCATGTTCTGTAAATGCCGAAAATGGACACCTGCTCTGTAAAACACCTCGCTCACGTGCATCTTTGACTGAATCAATCATGACAATATCACCCAGCCCACCAATGGGCTGCTCAATCTTTCTGCCTTCCTGCTGGGCTTTCAGGCGCTCAGTCGCCCTTAAGAACAGGACACGGCCATCGACATCATCTGCCAGAAACTGTGGCGGTGTCTGGGTGATCCAAATCGTTTCGGCCACCTGAGATACTTCTGCCAAGATTTGTGCACCAGAGTTACCGCCACCCACCACCATGACTTTCTTGTTTTTAAATAACTCAGCATTTTTATAATCTGCGGAATGCAGTTGCACGCCCTGAAAATGCTCACGGCCGGCATACTCGGGAATAAAGGGTTGACTCCATGTTCCCGTAGCACTCACCACCGCTTTGGCTTTCCAGGATTGTTCCCCGGCATAGACCTCTAAATATGTTCCCTGGTTTTCCACGCGATCCACGTGCACTGGACGAACTATGGGAAAGTGATAGCGCTGCTCATAGGCCGTCAAATAGTTGATCACTTCATGACGGGTCGGATAGGTCTGTTCGGTCGCCGGCATCATCCAGCCTGACAGGGAGCTCCAGCTATTCGGGGAGAAAAGACGCAAGGACTCCCAGGCATGCTGCCAGGCCCCTCCAGGCTGAGGCTGATCATCAAGGATAATAAACGGAATGTTCTTACGCTTTAAAAAATAGGCCGTGGACAAACCGGCCTGTCCAGCACCGATGATGATCACATCTGTTTCAATCTGTTTTGTGTCCAAAGCCTTTCCCCTTGCATTTTTCTGTTGTTCTTGATGCAAAAGCCCGCTTTTACAGCGGGTTTCTGCTGATTTATCTGATTTACAGGACAGCCTGTCAAGTAAATCCGGCCTTACAAACTACGCTGATTCACCCGTTTAGAGAGTTCTTCAGCCGATTCCTTACGCTCCGAGTAACGATCCGTGAGGTAAGCACTTTGCCCACGGGTCAGCAAGGTAAACTTATACAATTCTTCCATCACATCGACAATCCGATCATATAAGGACGACGGTTTCATGCGGCCCTCTTCATCAAATTCCAAAAAGGCCTTGGGAATCGAAGACTGGTTCGGAATCGTGATCATGCGCATCCAGCGCCCCAAAATGCGCATCTGGTTGACGCTATTAAAAGACTGTGACCCGCCGCTGACCTGCATCAGTGCCAGGGTTTTTCCCTGCGTGGCACGAATGGCACCCGCTGCCAGTGGAATCCAGTCAATCTGTGCCTTAAAGATCGAACTCATCGAACCATGTCGCTCCGGTGAACACCAGACCATGCCTTCAGACCAGGCCAATAGTTCATGCAGTTCTTTGACTTTAGGATGTTCCAGATCGCCATCTTCAGGCAAAGGTAAACCTTTGGGGTGAAAAATTTTAACCTCACAGCCAAAGCGTTCCAGAATACGACCGGCTTCCATCACTGCCAGTCGGCTGTACGAACGCTCACGGTTTGAGCCATAAAGCAATAACATCCGCGGTGGATGGGTCAGTTCTTTGGCCTGCACCTCAGCAAAAGTAGGCGTCGGCAAAAGATCAGATTCAAGATTTGGGAGAGTCATATCAGCCTCTTAAGAATTTGGATAATATTTTTTCTTCAGCCACAAAGACACGCTGACCAAGGAAATCAGCACCGGCACTTCCACCAAAGGCCCAATAATTGTAGTGAAGGCAATTGGAGAAGCTAGGCCAAAAGTGGCGATTGCGACCGCCAAGGCCAACTCAAAGTTATTGCCTGCTGCAGTAAATGAAATAGCCGTGGTTTTCGGATAGTCATTGCCCATCCATTTACTCATAAAGAAGCTGACAAAGAACATCAGCACAAAGTAAAGCGTCAATGGAATCGCGATACGTAACACATCCATCGGCAAACTCACCACATCGCCACCTTTAAGGCTAAACATCGCCACAATGGTGAACAATAAAGCCAGTAAGCTGAGCGGGCCAATTTTTGGCAGTAATTTCGTCTGATACCAGTCCAGCCCTTTAGCTTTGACCAAAGACAGACGGGTAAGGAAACCCATCAGGAAAGGAATGCCCAAATAGATCAAGACGGCATTGGCAATGGTCCAAAAATCCACATGGATCATATGACCTTCCACCCCAAAAAATGGTGGTAAATAGGTCAGGAAGAACCAGGCATAACTACTAAAAAACAGAATCTGGAAAATACTGTTAAATGCGACCAGCGCGGCACCATACTGGTTATCCCCACAGGCCAGACCATTCCAGATCAGCACCATGGCAATGCAGCGCGCCAGACCAATCAGGATCAGACCGGTCATGTATTCCGGATAATCGCTGAGAAAGACGATGGCCAGCACAAACATGAGCACCGGGGCAATCAGCCAGTTCTGGATCAGGGACAAGGCCAGGGTCTTTTTATCCTGAAACACCTGTGGCAAAGTCGCATAGTCGACTTTAGCCAATGGCGGATACATCATCAGGATCAGGCCAATCGCAATCGGCAGATTGACCGAATTGATACTCATGGCATCCAGTGCCGTTGATACTTGTGGAAATACCACCCCAATCGCAACACCCAATGCCATGGCCACAAAGATCCATAGCGTCAGGTTACGATCTAAAAAGGACAATCCGGATTTAGACATGATCTGCTCGATTAAAGATGGGAAATTTGATTGATTGCGGCAATAAGCTCAGGACGGCTCATTTTTTTGGTATCCAAGGCAAATAAAGCATCCAGACGTTTATTGATGTGCTCTACCGTGGTCAGGAAAGCCTGTAATTTTTCTTCTTTGGGTAAATCCAGGTGTGAAGGATCAGATAAGCCCCAATGGGCCTTGATCGCTCCACCCAGATACAGTGGACACGATTCCTGTGCCGCAGCATCACAGACGGTAATCACCACATCTGGCTGGTACTGTTCACAGGCATCAATGCTTTTGCTGGATAGACCTTCAGTCGATAAACCCAGATTGTGTAGGGTTTCAATCGTCAAGGGATGTACCTGACCGGAAGGTTTACTACCGGCACTGTAAGCTACCCAGCCTTCTGGCGCACGACTATTGAATAACACTTCAGACAGAATGCTGCGGCAACTGTTCCCCGTGCATAAAAATAAAAACTTCATGAAAACTTACTCGCAATGGCTCTGAATCGATAGAGCGGAAGAATTAAATAAAACCGGAACTTCGCTACGTTTCAGTACATCTAGAATTTCAAAACACCAGACCGGTAATTGCGGATTGATGCTGTAATACACCCATTGGCTCTGCCGGCGATCGTTAAGCAAACCACAAGAACGTAACAAAGCCAAATGGCGTGAAATTTTCGGCTGGCTTAACTGCAACTTATCGGTCAGATCACAGACGCATTGCTCTTTGTTTTGTGCAATCAGCAGGACAATACTGAGACGTGTTTCATCAGATAAACATTTAAAAAACTGAACGTGGTCCATAGCTACTCCCATTCTATTATGCAAATATATACATATCCATATATATAGTAAATAGTACAAGTTAAAAATTATATCCGGATCAGAATATCGCAGCCAGAAAGCGCTGGATTTAACAGTTTCCCTCTTCTCCCAATATAGAAAACCAGCGGCTTGAACCACTGGTTTTCTTCTCTATAACTTCAATTTTGAAGTTATTTATTTTTCTCGATCAGTTCCGCGACAGCCTGAGCTTCCAACACTTTACCACTCGATACGATTGTATTGTTAATCATTAGACCTGGAGTGCTTAACAGTCCAGTTTCGGTAATCTGCATCATATCGGTGACATACTCAATTTCTGCTTGCACACCGGTACTTTTTACGGCTTCTTCGGTTGCAGCCAACAGTGCTTTACATTTACGGCAACCTGTACCTAAGACTTTAATTTGCATCTCTTATTCTCCACACGTTTTATAAAAACCAGTAACCCAAAGTATTTAGGCTATAGCCAATAATCAAGATTCCCACAAAAATAATGCCAACAAACAGGCTGAGTAAAGGAAGTTTCACTACCTGTTTTAACAGGATTAGGGATGGCAGGGAAAGTGCGGTGACCGCCATCATAAAGGCCAATACTGTACCTAGCCCCACACCTTTCGCTACCAAAGCTTCAGCAATCGGCAAGGTACCAAAAATATCCGCATACATCGGTATGCCTACGATTGTAGCAATCAACACAGAATACCAATGCTCCTGACCAAGCAAGGCGGTAATCCATTGTTCAGGAATCCAGTTATGAATCGCAGCACCAATCCCTACCCCAATCAACACATACATCCAGACTTTGCTAAAAATCTCCACCACCTGTTCCCAGGCAAATGCTCGCCGCTCTTTAGCAGTCATACTGAAATCTTCATCTTCTCCCTGAATCGCCTGATAATGGGTCACAAACTCAGCCACATACCTTTCCATTTTCAAATAGCTAATCAATGATCCACCCAATACCGCCAGCACTAAACCCAGTAGCACATAGACCACGGCGATTTTCCAGTTAAAAATACTGGCCAATAAAATAATCGAAGCCAGATCGACCAGCGGAGATGAAATCAGAAATGAAAAGGTCACCCCCACAGGCAATCCGGCACGGGTAAAACCGATAAACAGCGGAATGGAAGAACAGGAACAAAATGGGGTAATGGTGCCGAGCAAGGCCCCCATGATATTGGCTTTGATCCCGGTCATGCGGCCTAAAATCTGCTTGGTACGTTCAGGCGGAAAATAACTCTGGATATACGACAGGGTATAGATCAGAACCGAGAGCAGAATAAAGATCTTGAAGACATCATAGATAAAGAAGTGAATACTGCCACCCAGACGGGTTGCGACAGATAAACCGAAGACATTTTCAACCAGCCAGCGCACACCCTCTGACAACCAGGTCATTTTGAGCAGAGCGTTATTCAACCAAGCAAAGAGGGCAATTATTTGATCCATTTAAATCTCCTGGTCTTGGGGGAATAATAGTGCTTGTGTAAATAGAGACAGTTCTTGAGCACGGATGGGATTCAGTGAATAGTGTATCCAGCGTCCGTTTTTTCTGCCTTTAACCAGACCCGATTCAGTCAAACACTTCATGTGGTGAGATAAGGTTGATTGACTAATCGACAGATTCTTGAGTAATTCACATGCACAACACTCCCCTGCCTGTAACATTTGCAAAATCTGAAGACGGGTCTTATCCGTCAAAACCTGATACAGGGAAACTGCTTGCTGATGATCCAATTCCTTTATCCATCAAGGACCTATTTCACCAGTATGTAAATTATATTGATCATCGTCAATGTATTTTCACAAAAAAAAGCCCTAATCAAGTTAGAGCTTTTTGCTATCCAAGACGCTTTATTTCAGCCGATTGCCCTGTTCATCAATAATGAATTCACCGTCTTCTTTGGCAAAGGCTCCTAATTGCGGCAAAGGCAGAATATCCAGCACGACTTCGGAAGGACGGCATAAACGCGTTCCGAACTCGGTGACCACCAACGGACGGTTGATCAGGATTGGATGCTGCAGCATGGCATCAACCAGTTTCTCATCGCTCCAGCTCGCATCATCCAGATTTAGCTCGGCATAGGGATCGACATTTTTACGCAAGACTTCACGAACCGTTAAACCGGCGTCCCGAATCATATTGACCAGCTGATCTTTAGAGGGTGGCGTAACCAGATATTCATTCACTTCTGGCTCAATCCCTGCATTGCGAATTAACGCCAATGTATTACGTGAAGTTCCACAGGCCGGGTTATGATAAATTTGCACTTTTGGCATTTGATCCATGAGATTTACCCTTATCAATGAATCATGTCTTTATATATGAATATACGCATATTCGCAACATGAAATATATTCATTTGTAGCATTCACCTGAGAATGAAAGCCCACAAGCATTTCCAAGTGTGACCATCACATATTTAGATTATTGGGTCAGGCTATAGATTTATTCAAATACGCTACAAAAAACCTTAAAACAATAAGTCAGTATTGACCATGAAACAACAATAATTGCTAAAACAACTTCTACAACTTTCCCTAGTCTATTAATTTTTATTTAAACAACTGTTTTATATAAATAATTAGTAAATTTTCGGCAGACAACCCTTGATTGTTGCTAAACAATTTTATTTTAGCTGCGTGCGATTCATTTTCGGATCAAATAGACCATTGCGCATGGTTCCCTGATCATCCAAAAGTGTGAATTCTATGCGATTAAATTCGGTAGACTGCGGAGCCTGCTCTAAGGGATAGATACGATTCGCTTGTGCAGGGGTCATCATATCCATCTGTTTTGCAACAACTCTGGATTGCTGATCCTGGATCACTTTTAGTCCGGTAAATGAAATATGGTAGGGTGTAGGATTATGACAAAGTAAAAACCACTGCCCTGCAGATTGTTGTAAGGAAAAGCGTAACTGTGCAGCAATTTGTTCAATATTCATTTTGACCAAGTGTGCAGGGCGATAGAAAATTTTCAGCTGAGTATTCATTGCCAGATCTAAACGTGCCTGATTTTCGCTGACTGGCTGACTTTGTTCAGGGGTCTTCCCCGAAATTTCATACAGATTGAGCCAATAGACTGATTCACGATCGGCAGGCATGGCATCGCCATTCTGCACAATGCGTATTACCTGTATACCTTTGGGGTTCATCTTAAATATTGCTGGCAATACCACAAATGGGGCCTTAGCAAGATTAAGGTTGCCCGAGCCATCATCTACCCATGTTTGTACTACAACCGGATAGTCATTGCTATTGGCTAGGAGCAAGGATTGTTCTCTATTCTGTTCTGCATAAATAACCCTGCTAGAGGCAGGCACAATACCTGCCTGTGCAACAATACTGTGAGCGAATAAGCTTATATAACATAAGTGTAGAATGGACTTCATTGCATTTTTACCAGCACATGGGCGGTTGCAAGCACGGAGCCCGCCGTCACTGCACCAGCAGAAGGAAGTTTTTTTAGCACTGCTCGTAATGGAATATTGGTGATCTTGTCTCCAGAAGATTGCGTAAGCTCTGAAAATACATACCATCCTGCATCGTTGCCATTTGGGTAATTAATCGCATTCCCTAAATAGCACACATTCGTGCCATAACCTGTTCCGGGAATACTCGGATTTTGCCAATCACAATCATAACGTATGCCAATTCCTCCACCACTGTTAGTGGTATCAGGAAAGCCGCTCCCTGTATATCCTGGCTGTCCGACAAAGTTCATAGGTGTACTGCCACCATCTTTGTAGAGGAAAATCCCGACATTTTTAGCTCGAGCTGCATTGGTAGCATAGTCATCCGAAACTAGTGCAGTCACCCCCTGATTAGTATTGACCAATCCTAAAGCTTGTGCCTGAGTGTAACTAGCTTGGGAAGCCTGAATCCCGACAGCAAATTGCCCCGTGTTAAGTCCGGCGGTCACATTTCCTGTACATTCAATCTGGATTTGAAAATCTTTAAATACCTTTCCACCTGTATCCATATGAGCCGTCGTGGTCCACGGTAAAGTAACGGTCTGAGTATTAGCTGTAGTCGCCCAGCAGGTTTTTACTGCAGGGACAAGATATGCTGCATTATATAAGGTATAACCAAAACCATTTCGAAGGTCATAAAAACTAAAACTAATTGCCGAATCTTCTCCTGCAAAATCATGGGGGAAAAGCACAGGACCAAACAGACTATCATCTGCTAGCTGAATATACGCTGAGGGCTGCCCACACAAATAATTGCCCGACTCACCCATACCACTCGTTCCACCCACCGTTACATTACTGCAGTAATCAGAAACAGAAATTGATGGTAGACCATTCACTTTAAAAAATTCGACATTCAAATTTGGGATATGCTTTAAACGGATACAATACCAGCCCGAAGGACATTGAGTCGCATTGCTGACAGTACCTGTATATGTCCCTATATCATAGGTTACCGGTACAGTTTGCCAATATTTCGTTAAAATCTTACCTGACATCGTCTGCCGGATGCCGATTCCTTTAAACCAGGTATAATAAACATTTGACTCGCCACCCACATCACTAGGGTTCACCACTTCGTGCCCTCCAACCCTGTCATCACCATTGGTGGCAACCAGGAACGTGAGCTTATTCATATCATTAGTGCCGGGATCACAACGCCATAAAATCGTTTCAGGATTCACATTGTTAATTTTATATTCTGTTGCAGCAACAGACATCTCTGCAAGCTTAGTCCCTACCGATTGAATCGTATTATTATAAAGATGTAAATTTCCTATCGGAATTTTTGCTGCAGCGTTGTCTCTTGTATTGGTAATCTTATTATTATCTATAGTTGTTGTATCCCCATTACTATAATCGACAAAACGACATGTTGCACTGGCAGTCATGCCGATGCTCATTAACAGCATTACAAAAAAAAATTTGAGCACAATGTAAAATTTATCATCCATATTATTCATTCTCTACAATGCATTGTAGTTGTAGTTTAATCATCGGTTGCTCTAGCTGCTGACGGTCAATACGGTAAGGCATTGTGCAACGTTGTCCTGCATCATCACCCCAATCGAAAGTCAGTGTACCTTGTGGCTGTTCGACACGCACATAAGCCTGCCCAGCCTGTCCGACCATGCCAATCACTTCACCGGCTTCATTGCGGACATCTGCCCCCATCGGAATATTTTGCCCTTCAGCTAACATACTTTGTATCAGCACACTATAGCCATAACGGGTTTTAAAGTTCACTTTGACTGCAGCACCGGCATAGGGTGCAATACGCTGTTCACCACCTTCCAATTCGATATTGCCGGACACCCCTTGCGGATCAAGGGCGATGGTATTGTAGCGATAAGGACTGATACTCGGGACCAAGGCATAACCAAAACGATCAATCCTGTTAGTTGGGGAACTGACAATTTTGGCACCTTTGGCACCTTTGGCTTCAACCAGGGCAAAGGTATCTCCGAGATAAGAACCCAATGTAATTCCACCAGCATGAATGGCCAGGGCACCACTGGCATTCAGGGAACTTTGCCAATATTGCTGATTATAGGCACTATTCAGGCCCAGCGACATTTTCGACAGCCGTTTGTACAAACCCACATTATAAGTTTGATCATTCGACTGTCCGCTGCCATTCATGCCCAGGTTATAGCTCAAGCTATAGTCTTCATCTAAGGCACCGCTAATGCCAACTTGATAGTTATCACTGTCATTGCTGCGATTATAGTTTGCATTCAGGTTCGGCGTCAGCCTGCCGCGGTTTGAACCAAGCGGGAAAGACAGGCTCAGGCCACCAAAGTTGTCAAAACGCTCTTGCTTGACCGAACCACCTTGAAGGCTATGCAATTTTTGACGCGTATAATTCAGATTGACACTCAGAATACCAAAAGATTTTTGATAGCCGGCTTGCAGCGATGTATCGCGTTGGCGTCCATCCCGATAGTCTTGGGTAGAACCAGATAAATAGAATGAACCATAACTTCCCAAGGGCTGACTCAGATTAATCTGAAAACGCGAACGCTGTAAGTTGTTATAGGAACTCCATAGACTGCCTTGCTCCCAAGCATAGCGGGATCTTAAAATATCACTGAATTCACGATAGCCACTGGTCGAATAACGATAGCCCGCCAGGGTAATCGTGGTCTTGGTTGGCTGCAAGGTCTTACTGTAAGTCAGATTGGTCATCCAGCCATCAGTGGATTCCTGCCCGTCTATACTTGGCAAATCAGCTCGTGAGTACGTCAAATTGGCACCCAAAGCGCCCAGAAAACTGCCATAAACGCCGCCGACAGCCAATGCCTGATAAGCATCGGCAAGACGTATACCACCATTCACAGTAATACTGTTGCTGACCCCATATTCATAATTAATATCAGAAAAAAAAGCATCAGGGGTCTGATCAAGATCGGTCCAGCCTAAGGCCAGACTATAATTCGACAATCCGGCACGTAGAGAGGTCGGAACCGCCGCATAGGGAACTTCTGTAGAATGTCTGGAACCATCGGCTTCGGTGACAATCACAGTCAAATTGCCATCATAATTGGTCGGATAGAGGTCATTAATTTCAAAGGGGCCAGGAGCCACCGTAATTTGATAGATCTCGATGCCATTCTGTTCAATCGACACTTTGGCATTGCTCTGGGCGATACCACGGATTACCGGAGCATAACCGCGCATCGAATCTGGCCGCATTCGTTCATCTGTTTGCAGACTCAGTCCCTGAAAAGCCAATCCGGACAAAAAACGTCCTGAGCTATACTGCTGTCCCAGGAGCAGTTGGGACTTCAACTTATCCACTGGGCGTTGCACATAACTGCGAAGATGACGCCAGGTCGTGTCATGCTCATTATTCATGGACAAATTGGATTGCTGCCGATATTGCCATTTACCCAGATTGATCCCACCGTTAAACCCCATAAAGGCAGATTCATTATTGTCCTCATGACTTAAACGGCTCTGAGAATAATAATAGTTGCCCATATAATTGACAAAGCCAATGCTGCTGCCACTATCCAGATCGGCTGGATTGACATAGCCTCGTGGCAAATTTTTCATGAAACGTTGCGGCACCATCAGGCTCAGACGTAACAAGGAAAAATCAAAATGGCTGCTACTGCCTGTTGCAACTTGGGTGATGGTTAAACATGGAGGAAGTTCAGGGATACTGGTTTGTTGTTTACGGTATCCTTCATCTCCCAAAACACCAGCTTGCTCTAGCAGTTCGGTGGATAAGCAGGCGTCTACACCCTGTGCTGCTGTCTGATTTTCAATAAACGGGATACTAAGCCGTTCCAAAAAACGATCATTGATGTAGATATCAACTTTATAGACACCGGCTTCAATCCGGTCTGCCTGATTAAAGCGTTCAATCATTGCAGCACTTAAGCCACTGCCTTGAAATAAATGCGGATCAAAAGTAAAGGTCTCTTTTGTCGGCTGTTTGCTATACGCCTGTGTAAGTGAGTTACTATTTGTGCTGACAGCCAATGGCTGTTCCTGAGCAGATGCTTGCTGTAAGCAGATACAGTGAATCATTAAGGATAAACAGGATGGTAAGAATAAGGGAAGTGTTCTCTCCATATTTTATCCTTACGCGACGCTAAGGCTGTTGTACAGGAATGTCCTGTCTGGCTATAGCACCATAATCATTCACATAAGTCACGCTCAGTACGCTGTCTTGATCTGCAGTTACTTTTTTAGGCAGTGGCCAGGTTGCATTGCTGTATGGGGCAATCATGGCAACAGATTTCGGGTCAATACTATAGCTTTGCTGTTTCACTTTGAGGGTCGCTGTGGTCAGGTTGGCATAATATCCAGTCGGGTTATGCACGGTCACCGTGCTGCCTTTAGTCTGCTGCTGTAGCGTATAGGTCCATTTTTGCGGCATGACTTCAACATTGCCAATAATGCTTTTAGGACGATAAAAAACTTTTAAGCGGTTCTTGACCAGAAAAATTAGCTTATTTTGGTCAGCCGAACTTTCCTGTAAAGCGGGAATCTGTTTGAAATTCAGATAAAAAATGGATTCACGATCCTGCGGCAAGGCAGTCTGAGGTACATAAATCAGGCGCGCCATTTGCCCCTTATGCGGATTAATACGGAATAACGGGGGATTCACTACAAAAGGAGCATCGGCATTTTCAGGCGTAGATGCATCGTTCCCCCGATCCAGCCAAATTTGCACAATATAGGGGATGTCACCATTATTACTGAACTGCAGGGTCTTTTCATTGCTTTCCGCAGGAAAAATAACTCGCGTCCCGACCATTACAATATTCGCCCAAGACTGCGTGGAAACTATGGAAGCCAATAAAGTTAATATAAAAGCATAACGAAACACGGTTTGGATTCCTGCATTTTTTTATATTTTTACTGAAATTATCTGACACATATCTAGAAATAAGTAAAGATCAATATATGTCAGATCGTTTATACATGTTTTATTCGTAAACTAATTCATAGTCTACAATTGCTTGCACAGTACCAGCGGTGACTCCATTTTCTACTGCAATATATCGTGCTACGAAAGGAAATTTTACTACTCCTAAACCTATAGCATCTGCTAATGGTTGAGTACCAGATTCAGCATATCCTGTAGTAAAGTTTAATGCTGTATCACCTGTGCTACCAATCACTCCTGTATCTTGCAAAAGTTGTATCGCGACCTTCGTTGCAGGGGTAGTGCCGGCTGTATTAGCTAAATTTGCTCCATTCACGTTCTGCGCTAAAAAACGCGTTTTAATCGATGTAATGAGTGGCGTGGTAATGGCAGTACAACCGGTTACGTCTATGGTAAAAGGTGTAGCCCCTGCAGTATCATTTGCATTAGCTAACTCTTGAATTTTCACTGTTGGCAACGTTACGGTAGCACTGGCAGTAGTGTTATTAACTGTTACTGCACAAGTACTATCCACAACTTGACCAATGAATGTAATTGTACCTGTATTAGCCATTGCCATATTTGCTGCTCCTGCAGCAATTCCAGCAAGTAATAAATGTTTTAATTTCATAAAAATCCCCTATTCCTATATACATTTATACGTAGTTATCAAGTGAAACTTAACGATAATTTTAAATTATTAATTTAACATTAGCATTAATAATCTATAAAAAAAAGTATTTTAGACATTAAAATTAAGAGGTTATTAAGCTTTAAAAATAGACTTTAAATATAACTGAACTGTTGCTGATGATTTCTTAAAACTGTCAAGGCTATCCAATATAGCGAAGTCTGGGTTAATGCCCTTGTCTTGAATAAAAGCGTCTCTTAGATTCCAGTCTACAGGTAGATTCTCAATAATGATCAGTGAAAACGCCAAAATGGCAGAATGTCTGAGTGATGGTTTTATTCAGCTCTCTTGTTCTTGAAACTACAGCCTCTCAAGAATGTCCTGCCAAAATATATAATGTTGATGGGCATAAACGTTACCTACTATGTAATATGTCTTTGATTGCAAGCGTATACCCGACACCGTCAGTGTTGCACCTTTTTATCACCCTTGAGTCAGCTTGTGGTAAAACCTGCTGGAGTCAGAAAGGCTTCCACGTATGCGACAACAATTTTTCAATCTGGCTGATTTTCTGTGTCGGCACTCTTTTCAATACATCACTCAAATCGGCTATGGATCCAATCAGCACAGTTCCGCTGACTGGATTAAAGGTCATATTGGCAGCGCATGGGCTCGCTGAGCAATGGTCCTATGAAACACTCAGACAGTTTTCTATAGCAAAATCTAAGATCGAATTAGAAATTTACAGTCCATGACAGTTGTGCGGTACGTGGTGCCCCAAGGAACAAATAGTCATCACCGAAGAAACTACCCGCATCTCGCCAGTATTTCTTATTGAACAGGTTATCTATGTTGAAGCGCAGCATATTGTCATAACCATAAGCCCGGAAGTTATAGCTTGTACCTGC
Source organism: Acinetobacter sp. ANC 4218 (assembly GCF_002135245.1). Classification (NCBI taxonomy): domain Bacteria; kingdom Pseudomonadati; phylum Pseudomonadota; class Gammaproteobacteria; order Moraxellales; family Moraxellaceae; genus Acinetobacter; species Acinetobacter sp. ANC 4218. Next base: position 62,820 of record NZ_NEGD01000012.1, read on the forward strand.
ATCAAATACGGTATAAGCAGGTACTTTTACGGTGCCTGTTTTGTTGGCATATTTACTGCTGCTGTACTGCATACCGGCCAATAAACGCCATCCCTCTACTTGCGGCACTTGATAAGACAGATGGCTGACGAAGCGGACAGTGGGTACATTTTGAGTTTGATGACCCTGGTATTCAGCTGTTTGTATTTCTGTGAGACGTGAACGGGTAAGTGCCAAAGTCGAGTTCAGATCTAGATTCTGACCTACGCGCCCTTGTAGACCCAGTTCCAGCCCCAGATTATGCTGCTCCCCCTCATTCACATAATAATTGTCTGAGTTGGTATATTGATTGTCTTGGGTTAAATCAAACACTGCCGCGGTAAAGAGTAACTTTTTCCACTGCTGCTTAATCCCCAATTCATACTGGGTGGAATGTACTGGCGCTAAAGTTACGCCAGCATTACCTTCGATACCTTTATCAGGATTACCCAGAGCATACCAAGGTGCCTGTCCACCATCACTCAAACCTTTGGCATAAGACGCATACAGATGGGTGTTTTCCCCAGGCTGATACATCAAGGCCAGCTGCGGCAGGAAACGAGTCAAATCGGTATCGCGGATGTTGTTGCCATTCGCATTATAAGCACTTTCATTGACATGCAAGAATTTGCCACCCAGCAAAACGGACCACGCCTGATTGAAATCAATCTGGTCGAGTAAGTTCAAGGCCTTGTGCTGACTATCCAGTGATTTGTAATGATTGCCTAGAGTTCTGTCATTAGGGGGTACGATGATAGGATCACTATAAATATTTCCTGTACCTACCCAAACCATACTATTAGTAGCATCATATTGTGCATGCCGTTTATAGGTTTGTGACAGTTCCAAGCTAAGCGTATGTTGCCATGCTCCAGTGTTGAATTGACCATTTAATCCAGCTTTAAGCTGATTGGTCAGATAGCTGTCATTCGGACTACGAAAATCATAAATATCATAGTTGCCATTTTGGTCAAAGGTATTACTTAAACCAAATCCCCATGGAAATGCCGAATAATCATCCACCGTCACACGGCTTTGCGAAGCGGCCAGATTGGCTGTCCAGTTATCATTGATCTGGTGAATATATTTTAAGCTGGTATTCAAACTTTCATTGGTCACCGGTTGGCTCCAGCTTTGATAACCCAGCAAACGGTCCCATTCAACGCCTGTGGGTACTGTTTTACCATCCAGCAACTGATAGCCGGGTACGGAGCGCTGACGTTGGCGCTGCGATTCGATATCAAATTCCAGTTTTGATCGATCCGAGATTTTCCAGTCTAAAGCCAAAGCACCAAATACGCGCTTGCCATCGGCATGTTCCACATAAGGATGAATCTCTTCATGTGTCAAATTGACTCGATAGCCAAACTGTTGATCTGCTCCAAGTAAACCACCCAAGTCCGTTGCCACGCGGTTGCCACCATGACTGTCGGCTTCAACAGTAAATGAGTGAATATCTTTGGGGCGTTTGGTCACATAGTTCACCACACCACCCGGGGTTGCCATGCCACTTTGAAGCACACTGATGCCTTTTAAAATTTCGACCTGTTCTTTGTTTTCCAGTGCTACATTTTGCTCACCGCGCAGCAAGTGACCATTGAGTAAATAGCTGGATCCCAGATTTAAGGCAAAACCACGCATGACAAAGTTCGGATAATAGCCAATCGGTGCATAGCCATCCCCTACTGCAGCGTCATTTTTAACTACATCCGTCAGGGTTTTGGCGTGCTGATCAGCGATCTGCTCGGCTGTGATTGTGCTGAGCGATGCCGGAATTTCAGCCAGATTTTGCTGGCTAAAACCGTATAAATTCACCTCGGGTTGGTCATAGGCCGTTTGTGCAGTCACTGTGAGCTTTTCCAGTTGTGAGATCTCATTCTCATTTGCAGCATGTACCCATACCGGGCTTAAGCTTAAGCCTAGACATGAAAATGAACCCGCAGCCAGCAATGCTTTTTGTAAATGAGAAAATGAATACGTTTTCACAGTAGTTGTCCAACCCCAAAAGATAATCTTGCAGCATAAATTTGCGGGCATGAGTATTCACAATTTTCTCAGATTGAACAAGCATTTCTACACCATATCCGAGATTTTTTTATCATGCTTCCGATACGGCTTTTTAAACCAGGATTTTGGATTGGGTTTATCCCTCCACTATTCAGATTTAAACTGCAACTTGCTGTGAAAGGTTTACATCATTCATTCAGCCTGTTGAATACCGCCATACCTGCATATATCTGAAACCTGATTTGAGAATACTGAATCGCCTCGGACCAAGTTTGATTTTGGCCTTGTTTGTCTTTTGATTGGATTTAGCATTAAATCACAAGAACGGTATTGCTTAGCCTGTGCCTTTTATTCAAAGACAACAGGCTATTCGTTTTATTAAAGCCTGCGCTGTAAATCTAAATGATTCAGCTTACTATACTGCTGCTGCATATCATTAAATGCGTCAGAAAAACCAATTAATGAAACTTCATTCACAACCGGTTTAGCATTATGAGATACATTAAACTCGGTTTTTACCTCAAAGCCACGCTTGAACTGATCTATAATGGCTTGAGCGTCACGGTATAAACCCTCACGCGCCTGCAAAACACTATTATTATCTACTTTAAGTAGTGTAATAGAATTTCTTGCATGGTTTATGCCAACACTTAAGCTGTAAGAATCGTTCATACGCATTACCGTAATATGGTTTTTACGCATTGTGCAAATTTTAGTATTTTCACTACTCTTTACCCAGCATTGAATATCCCAGCTTGCACGTCCCAATAACCGATTTTCAGATTTTTCAAGAGAGTCATTTATATGCTGATAATCTACCTGTTGTATTAAATAGCCCAACCGATCATTCTTCATGCTTATAGTTGCAGCTCCTGCCGCATTTGCAATCGTTAAACCTAAAACTGCCCCAAACAAAATATAAGTATTATTTAACATTAGTCTATATAAAAAGCTAAATTCAGCACACTATAGCAAGCTTTTAGCCTTTCACATCTTATACATTAATTTTATTTACTAAATTAAAAATCCATGATCCATTATTTTTATATTATCCATTATCTTGTCAATGTATGAGATTTAAAGCTAGCGTTCAGATGAAGAGGGTATCTTTTTAATTTTATAGTTTTTAACTTTTAAACTAAAGATAATACCTTTAAGAGTGTTATAGGCAGTTGTCTCTCAATCAGGTAAAGGTTATTTTGGAATAAAAAATGCAATATGAATATAGATTTCAGAAGTTAAACCAATCAGCAAGGTTTTTTAACCGCCTTATTTCCATAAAATAAAGCTTTAGAATATGTGATATATAAAATATCTCTTTCATAAATCAAAAATTAAGCTATTTATTGTTGATTATTTGTACCGTAGAATTTTTAACATTCATGCATAATTTTTAGATGAAATACATTGACTCAAAACAGCTTTCTGAAACACAGCTTAAGCGATTATGAGCATCTCATGGTCAACGTTTTATTTAATGGTTGAGAATTGCATAAGCATGTTCTAGCTAAAGGCAGACTACCCAAATTACACCTGGAGGATCAGATTCTGCTTTATCTAGGATAATGGGAGCAGTCCAATCATCTACTTAAGTACTAAGCTATGGTACAGAAAGCTTTGTCTAGACAAAGCTTTCCCGATTAAAGTCAAAATCAGAATTTCTGTCATCCTGATCTATTTTGAACAAAACAATAAGAAGAGTTGAAATGTTTAGGCTTAAGCTATGCTAAAAATCACTGTTTTCATACAGATGTGACATACGCTTCTGCTTTGTTTCTAAATAAGCTTTATTAAAATGATTTAAGCCTACCGTCAAGGGAACGCGGCTAACCACATTAATTCCTAAATCAGTCAGTGCCTTGATTTTAAGTGGATTATTTGTAATCAACTGGACATCTTTAATTTGTAGGTAATCCAGCATAATGCTACACATGTCATACTGCCGGGCATCTGCAGGTAAATTTAACAACAGATTGGCATCAAGCGTATCATGACCTTGATCTTGCAGTGCATATGCACGAATTTTATTGGTCAATCCTATGCCACGACCTTCCTGACGTAGATACAAGATCACCCCTTGCCCTGCATCATTAATCATTTTCATGGTTGCATGTAATTGTGGGCCACAATCACATTTTAATGAACCAAAAGCGTCCCCTGTGAGACACTCAGAATGCATTCTGACTAATACGGGTTTTAGAGGAACTGTTTCTAATCCTTGAGCAAGAGCAATATGTTCTTCACCCGTCGTTTGATCTTGAAATGCTATAATCTCAAAATTACCGAAAGCAGTCGGTAATTTAGATTTAGAAACAAATTGTATCACCACTGATTCATCCAATTAAATTTTAAGAGTCAGTAAAAACACTGTTCATCAAAAATAAAAGATCTGTCATATCAATTAAATTAAGATTGATTCAGTATTTTCGTATCTTCGAAATATTACATTTCGGATTTGATCATAGTGATTTTAAAGTGAATTTTATGTGAAACCCAAAAACATCTTGTTCACATTTTTAAACCGCTCTAGACCAGCACACAAAAACCACGGATTGAATGCTTGCCTCCTGTCAGCGTATCTGCTGTCAATGAGCATAACCTGTCCACTTTTGTCCGGAGCGTTTTGCAATCAGTCTAGCTGAGAGTAACCTGCAATGCTGCTGCCACATCAATCGCCAAGACATAAGGTTTCTGCTGGTAGTAATTGCCCCATTGAAGTTTTGCTTCCCCCAACACTTCAGGGTCGGCTTTTTCAATGACATGAAACTGCAACCCCATTTTTTGCAATACATAACGAACCGCTGCAGTACCGGTACACATGGCCCAATCAATATTTTTTTGCGATAAATGAAACACCAGAAAAGCCACCATCAATTTGGCTTTTTCCATATCCAAAGCTACCAAATTGCCAATCTCAACAATCTGCGGTCTTTGCACTGGCACATTACTTAATTGAGTGAGTATCTGTTCAATCGACGCATCTAGATACCGTTCAAGAAAAGCATCTGCCGTGCTTAAATGCTCCATACCAATCACAACCTGCATCTCAGTCCCAACATAACCGGCAAACAGGGTAGAAGAAAATTCACAGACTGAGGCCTGATGGACTTGGCGATATTTCTCACGGATAAAGTTTTCCAACATGTTCCGTTCAGCGATCTCGCTTCGTTGCACGGTTTTCACCATGAGGCGAAGTGGTGAATTTTTTAAGACCACAACAGGAGAAATAGAATAATTTTTTTGTTCTAAAAGTTTCTGATTATTGATGTTTTTTTTAAATTTTAATGGATGGATATTGCGATCCAGATAGTAGGTTTTACTAAATGAACGATCATCCAAATTGAATTTCATCATTCTCTTTTCACCACACATAAACAGCTTGGTGATCACCTTAGGTCTGTAAACTTAAAAAATACTTAACACTATCGAAGGCGTATTTTTAAGCAACTTCAGGCTTGAAAAGTTGAGCTATAGAATGAATCAGGTTCAAATTAAAGCGAATTATGCATCGCAATATCAGCACTTATCTTTGATTTTTAAACGGGTAGTTTAAATCTCAATCATGTTATTTTTATCACTTAACGTTTTGTTGTTTCTGCTTTATTAAATATAAGAGTAGGCATCTGGAAAACAAAAATCGGAGCTTAAATCATTCTAAAATTCGAACAGGGTAACCACATTTCTGATGAATGAACATCAAGGTGAAATATGGAAAAAATACAGTGTGCTTTAAAATAACAACCCCATAATTCTTGTTGCTGTTTAGTAAAATTGTTCTCTTAATATGTAATCAAATAATTATCAGATACCTTTTCTCCCCAGAAAAGCATTTCCCATCTCACTTATAGCATCCTAACCGGAATAGTGAGCTTAATATGGATTGAGAGCTAAATCTATATTATGTAGCGCTCATGTATTTATATAATAGAACTTTATTTTAGGACTTTTTTGATTTTACTGATCAATGCATTGGCAAACTCATAATCATCAAAATCAATATTGATCACCTCTTTATTTCCCTGACTCATTGACAAGGTTTTAATCAGCACTGAAAAAGTATTCGATTCAAGTGGCATAATTTCTGCTGAAACAATATGGTGAGCATTAAGAAAAAATCTTTTTAAATTGAATTAACATTTTTATTTTCGAATAAAAAACCAGAAAATTTATAGCATCTGAATTCAAAAAATATATAAATACTCCAAATTTAAATACTAAGCATGATTTTTTTAATTACCCATTTTTCTTAAGCTAAGAAAATTCTGATTGAGTCAATAATCGTTTAGTTTGAGTACTGCTTATGCTGATTTAGGTGGTAATTGTTCACAACTTAATGAAAAAGGTGTAGCAATTTGCTACACCTTTTTTTCTATTACTGATTTAGCATTTTTTTCAACAGGTTTTCCAGCTCCTGTAAGTTTTGATCATCAAATTCACTTATTTTTAATGACACTTTTAAAGTATTGTGATCAAACTTGATATTGCCAGCGACTTTCCCCTCATATTCAATTTTATGCACGATTGACGTTTTAATTGGTTGTTTGGTTTCTTTCGATTTGAGAATTTTTTCTGCCAATACTGCCAGTTTTGTTTGCTCTACTTCTTTTTTCAGTAATTTCGCCCAGGCTTCTAGCAGTGCTTTTTTAGCATTGCTGTAATTTTCTTCATAATCGGAGAGAAACTTTTTGACTGCTGTTGCGGCAGTTCGTGCCAGCAATGCCGGTTGCTGCTCTAAATCTTCAATCAGCTCTTGAGGTAATTTTTCGAAAGATAAATATTTATACATATCTTCCCGGTTCATGCCTAAGGATTTTGCCAGTTTTTGCTTGTTCTTTTTTAGTTTCTCATCCAGTGAACTTAAGCCCACATAAATTTCATAATCGGTTAAGTCTTCCCGTTTTAGGTTTTCCGCTAGCGTTAACAGTGCTACTTCTTCATCAGATGCATCAATAACAATCACTTCAATGGTGTTTTTATTGAGAATTTGATGTGCTTTCAAGCGTCTTTCACCAGCGATTAATTCATATTTGTCCTGGATCCGTCGCACTGCAATTGGTTGTAACAAGCCAATTTCTTCAATCGATGCCGCTAAGTCTTCTATATCTTGTGGATTAAATATTTTTCTTGGCTGATTTGGACTTGGCTGGATATCTGTAATTTGTACATTACGACGCAATTCTTTCACATCATTAACATGCTCTTGCTGAGCTTGTTGATGCTTTTGAGTATTTTGCTGTAAACGTTGTGCCAGCAATTCTTTTGTACTTACCATAATATTCTCAGCAGGCTTTTATTCAACACGATTGATGATTTCTTTGGCTAAATCTTGAAAGGCTTTACGAACTTTAGCGTTTTTATCTACACTTAATAAGGGCTGTTGTAAAATTGCGGCCTGATTCACTTTAGTACTCATAGGGATGGTTGTTTTTAACAGTTCACCGACTTGGCTTAAAGCTTCATCTCTAATCAATTTACAGACGTTTTGACGTTCATCATGTTTAATCAACAAGGCGCCTAAAAGTTTTAACTCAGGATTGACCCGTCTGATTTTACTTAAATGGTTAATCAAGTCAGTTACTCCATACAAGCCATATTGTGAACCTGACTCAATTGGTACCATCACATGGGTAGATGCTGCCAATGCATTACTGGTGAGCAGTTTTAGGCTTGGAGGACAGTCAATCAGGATGAAGTCATACAATCCTTTTAATAATTCCAACTTATTGGAGAGTTCTTCGGATGGTCTTGGTGCATCATCTTTGAGTTGATCTTCAGCTTTACCTAAATTAAGTGAACCATAAATTAAAGAAACGTTTTTAAAATTGGTTTCTTCTTCCAGGGCATCCGATAATAGGTTTAAATCACCCAGCAGTAATTCAGCCGACGTAGTTTCCACTTCACTTGGATGTCTTGATCCGATATGTAAGCTTGCATTGGCCTGAGGATCTAAATCTATTACCAATACTTTATTACCCAAGTCGGCTAGTTCAGACGCTAGATGAACGACTGTGGTTGTTTTTCCACAACCACCTTTATGATTTGCCACTGCAATGATTTTAGTTGACCGAGTTGTCATAATTATCCTCACTTGAGTTATTGTAATATAAAGAACTTTGTAGCAAGTTGCTACACCTTGTTGAGCTTAGTTTGAAGTTATAATCTGAATATGAATAAAAAACAAACAAATTGATTTTTTTATAAAATATAGCTAGCTAATTATAATTAGTATTAATTAATATAATTAGTTAATTATAATTAGAGCACTTTTTTATTTTTTAAAATCAATATCTTATAGATTTTAAAGTGGAAGGTTTGTCACCGAAAAGTGGAAGGTTTGTCACTAAAAGGTGGAAGACTTGTCACTGAAAGGTGGAAAACTTGTCACTGAAAGGTGGAAGGTCTGTCACTGAAAGGTGGAAGGTCTGTCACTATGGTGGAAGGCTTGTCACGGGTTTAAAAAAAAATTTAAATTTATCTTACAAAATTATTTAAATTCAATATTTTAATCTGTTGATAAGTTGAATTATTTGACCTTAAAGGTGGAAAGCTTGTCATTTTGATATTTTTATCCTGTGGATAAACTGTTTGTTGCTAATTTCATCAAGGCGACTGTACATTTTCACTTCTGGACTGGCTAAAAGTGGAAGCTTTGTCACTATTAAGGTGTATTTTTTATTATGTTTTCCACTTTAATGGCAAGATTAGGACATTTTTTACCCTTTTATAAGATTATAAAATGTCTGGAAAATATTAAAAGTGGAAGCTTTGTCACTAAAAGGTGGATTTTTTATATTATTTTCCACTTCATGTTTAAAAAGTGGTTTAAATGGCAAAATAGCGTGACAAGCTTTCCACCCTTAGCTTTGGATTTGCTTGCTTCCTGTCCAAGCATCGCTTTGCCTGAGTTAAAATGGTGGATAATTTGCATGAGATTCCACTTTTGTGTATAACATGTAGAAAATAACTTTTATTTTCCACTGATGAACAAGCTGAATGAACAAGAAGAAATAGAATATTTACCATATTGTATTGGCAATATTCGACATAATGGCGTGGTCAGCACCAGCAACCGCCTGATCCGGCCGATTGAACTGTCATCCAATGAGTATAAAGCGCTACTTTATGCGATGGCGGTGGCGAATTATGGGGAAAAAAATAATCAAGATCGTGAAATTACCGAACAAACCTATATTTATTTGCATAAAGATGATTTAGGCGAATTGCTGGGTTTGGATAAAAAGAACTCTATTAATGTCGCGATTGACCGGATCTATAAAGAGCTGTCCTCCCGGGTGGCCCATTTTGTGATTGAAGAACCGGTAGATGAAAGCAAGCGCAAGGTAAAAAAAGTCCATTCAGTGGTCCCGATTATTCGAGAGCTGCGTTGGGAAGATGATGCGAAAAATGCCTTGCAGATCCGTTTTACCAGCGAAGTGCTGCCTTATTTTACCCGTCTGGCAAGCGGCAATTTTACCACTTACCAATTAAAGGATTTATTTGCTTTAGACTCGGTAACCAGTATGAGCCTGTATTCCTACTTTATTAAAAACGAGTTCAAATATGCCAATCAAGACGTCTATGAAGTTGAACTGTCCCTAGAAAATATCAAGGCTTTAACCGACATTGGCGAGAAGAAATATGATCGTTGGGTCGACTTCAGACGTTATGTGCTGGATAAGATTGTGGAAGAAATTAATCAAAGAACCAGCCTCAAACTCGAATATGACACTATCAAGAAAGGTCGTCCTGTTGTCGGGGTGCGCTTTAAAATTGTGAATGGACATACTGAAAAGGTGATCCCGCACAGCAACGAAAAGACCCAGATCTACCTGGATGTCGATTTTGATGATAATGCCATTGTGAAAGAGTTGGGGGCAAAGTTCGATCTGACAGTGCGTTCCTGGTATATCTATGCCAATGATCCGAATTATAAACAGTTCAGCAAATGGTTTAAGATCGAAGGCTGCCTCACCGATTCACAGGCCAACGTGATTGTGAACGATATTATGTTTCAAATGGATTTTGCTGTGGCGGGTGCCTCCATGAGTGATTTCAAGAAAGAGATGAAATATAAGCTGAAAAATAATCCCAATTTCGTGCAGGAAAATCGCGAACGTTTGAATGAGATTTTTGGTAAAGAAATTATTTAAAAAGTGTAGCAACTTACTACAGCTTTTATGGCAAGGCTTCAAGCCAGATTTTTGGGCCAGTACTGATTTAAAGCGTGTAGCAACTTGCTACAACATTTATCATCTGTCTCGCATTTCAATGCAATATTTGAAAAAGTACAATCAAAGCGAAAAGTGATGTCACATCGCGCTGAAAGCTTTTGATCATTAAGCTAAACTATACTTATTGTTAAAAATTAAACTGATGGATTCTGCATGACCCAGGTACAACTGCAACAGCTACAAAAACAACTTTGGAATATTGCCAATACTTTGCGCGGCACCATGGGGGCAGATGAATTCCGGGATTACATTCTGGGTTTTATTTTCTTTAAATATTTATCGGAAAAGTCGGTTAATTTTGCTAATGAATTGCTAGATGGCGAAGACCTCAGTTTTCTTGAGCTGGATGAAAACCATCCTGAGCATGTGCCTTATATCGAAGAAATCAAAAAGAATGCAATTGCCGAAGTCGGTTATGCGCTGACGCCAAAACAGCTATTCCATACCTTAGCTGAGCGTGGTCGTCAGGGCGAGTTTATTCTGGATGATTTAACTGCGACTTTAAAATCGATTGAACAAAGTACTTTAGGCACCGACTCTGCCGATGACTTTGCCAACCTGTTTGAAGATCTGGATCTGAATTCGACTAAGCTGGGCAATAATGCCAGTGACCGTAATGAACTGGTGGCGAAAGTCCTCAGTCATTTAGACGACATTGATTTTGATATTTCCAATACTGAAGCCGATGTACTGGGTGATGCTTACGAATACCTGATTGGTGAGTTTGCATCAGGTGCGGGCAAGAAAGCTGGTGAGTTCTATACCCCGCAAACGGTATCGACTTTACTGGCTAAAATTGTCACCCAAGGCAAAGAGCGTTTACGTTCAGTGTATGACCCAACCTGCGGTTCGGGTTCTTTGTTGCTGCGGGTAAAACGTGAAGTCAAAGATGTGGATATGATTTATGGTCAGGAGATGAACCGTACCACTTATAACTTGGCGCGCATGAACATGATTCTGCATGGTGTACATTTTGCCAAGTTCGACATCAAGCAGGAAAACACTTTAACCCGTCCGCAGCATTTAGAGCACAAGTTTGATGCGGTGGTGGCCAATCCGCCATTTTCAGCCAACTGGTCAGCCGATCCCTTATTTCTACAGGATGAACGTTTTGCCGCTTATGGCAAACTGGCGCCAAGTTCCAAAGCCGATATGGCTTTTGTCCAGCATATGCTTTATCAACTGGATGATAACGGCACGATGGCGGTGGTGTTACCGCATGGCGTATTATTCCGTGGTTCCAGTGAAGGCGTTATTCGTCAGTACCTGATTGAACAGTTGAATGTGGTGGATACGATTATTGGTTTACCGGCCAATATTTTCTATGGCACCTCGATTCCGACCTGTATTTTGGTGTTGAAGAAAAACCGTGAGCATACTGGCAATATTCTGTTTATTGATGCCAGTAACGGTTTTGAAAAGCAGAAGAATCAAAACAAGTTATTGCCTGAGCATTTGGACCATATTATTGCGGCTTTTGAAAAGCGCCAAGACATTGAAAAATACGCGCATGTAGCAACTTTACAAGAAGTTAAAGACAACGATTACAACCTGAATATTCCGCGTTATGTGGATACCTTTGAAGCGGAAGCCGAGATTGATCTGGATGCAATTGCTCAGCAGTTACAGGCTTTGGAACAAGACAGCCAAAAGACCGATGCGGTAATTGCGGATTTCTGCAAAGAGCTTGGGATTGCTTCGCCTTTTACGGAGGTGAAGTAATGACTGCGCCAAAGTTAAGATTTAAAGAGTTTGATAGTGACTGGTCTAAGGTTAAGTTAAAAGAATTGGTGATATCTTTAGATCATAGGTATCTACACATCTTTAGGTACCTAATGCAATTGTTGCGATTTCATTCAGTTCATCTATTGAATATTCCGAGAGCAGTTGAAGAGTGTTCAGTAAAATCGAAAGTCCTGCCAATATTGCAGGTGCACTTTCCAACTTACCTCTCTTCTGCTGTCGGCCTGAAAGACGGGCCAGAAATATACGAATTTTCTGATTTTGTTCATCTTCAGAACGCTGTATTCGCCAAGTCAGCACACACGCCATACTGCTATCAGGAGCCGTCTTAAAATCGCTGCAGGTGTGGTCTGAAGCCATGATTCAACGTCATGGCCTGCCTGCTTGAGAAGCTTGAAATAGCACTCAATTGTCCAGCGCCAGTAATACCAGGTGGTTAGTTCTACCGCATCAATCTCTGAAGAAACATTGCTGATCAGCGACCATCTCGCGACTGTTTTACCTTGAGCATCTTTCACCACAGCAACAATTAATCTGGCTGCAACCGCCTTGCCTGGCTGGGGAGTAACCCGTTGGCCTGAATCGTCTTTTCTCTTCGGCTTTGCTGCACGCGTTATCCGAATATCGGTTTCTCCAACATGCAGCATATGCCGGTTTCCTTTATAAGCAATCGGCTTAACCTGCTGAGTTACTACTTTTTCTGCGGCTTCTGCAACTTTGTAGGTTTCCCCTTGATGCTCAATCCGATGGCTTTCTTTGGCCCGGATCAACCATTTAAAACCATGGCTGCTGATTTCCCTCAAGTGGGCAATCGAGTCTCCTTCACGGTCAATGATATGGACTTTTGTTTTCTCAATCGGATACTGTTCAATCGTTTTAATTTGTTCTGCGAGTGAGTCCAAATGGGACTTGCGCTCGCTGTATTGTTCACTGAATGTAGAGTAACAGCCGGATGCATCTGTTAGCGTCTGAGCTAATGGCGCAATCGGGAGCCCTGATGATGCATCGACAAGTAAACTGCTTTGCAATTCATAGCCTGAATTCACCTGTGTTCTTTGAAGACGCTGAACCTTATGATTGTGCTTCACATACTGCAGCTGAGACCAGTCATGAACGATTAATGCATACTGATGCGGTGATGTCTTGATCTGTTCGCATGCAAGAAGCTTAATCGGCTGGTTTAATTGACTAAAAGAGATTTTATCATTATTCAGGAATCGCCAAACTGCCTGTGTAGTTGAGAAACTCGACTTTTGGGTAGAGGCTAGGTCTTTGATTGCGGGAGCAAGTGAAGCAAGAGGATTCATATTGAGTTTTACAAGGCTGTTATAGCGTTTGACAAGACGCTGATCCAGACCAGAGATGTGAAATTGAAGAGCATGCTCTTCAATTTAACGCAAAGCTCGGAAATTGTGTAGATACCTATGTCTTTAGATGCGGGCGTTTCTGTAAATGGTGAAGATGTAGATGTCACTGAAGATGATTTTTCTGTTCTGAAAACGAGCTGTGTTTCTTTAGGTGTTTTTAATGCAAATGAACGAAAACTAGTTAATTTAGAAAACGAGATTCAAAGACTAAAAGAGCCTTTACTAGATAATTCACTTGTTATGAATCGTAGTAATACACCTTTATTGGTTGGATCATCTGCGTTTATTAAGAAAGCTCCGAAAAATACATATTTATCAGATAAATTGTGGCAAATCAAAGTTAATGATAAGGCTGATATTAGATGGTTGTCGTTTCATTTATCATCTGAAACTACTCTAATAAAACTAAGAGATATGGCAACAGGCACAAGTAATAGTATGAAGAATATTACTAAGTCTGATGTACTAAACTTTGAATTAAGTGCTCCATCAAAACAAGAACAAACCAAAATCGCTTCTTTTTTTTCCGCTGTAGATGAAAAGGTTAGTCAACTCACGCAAAAACATCAGCTACTGAGCCAATATAAACAAGGCATGATGCAAAAGCTGTTTAGCCAGCAGATTCGTTTTAAAGCGGATGATGGCAGTGAGTTTGGGGAATTTAAACAGAAGTGCATAAAAGATCTTAATCTTTACATTTCTGATGGAAACTATGGGGAGCTTTATCCAACAGCATCACAGTTTGAAACTGTGGGGATCCCTTTCATTCGGGCTAATAACATTAAGAACCTCAGAATTACTAATGATGATATGAGATTTATTGATGAAGATCTGAACAGAGTATTGGTTAGTGGGCATCTTAAAGAAAATGACATTTTAGTTACAACTAGAGGTGACATTGGAATGTTAGCTTTAGTTGATAAGCAACATGAGAACTCCAATATTAACGCTCAAATTTGCTTGTTAAGAGTATTGAATAGTAAGGAACTAGATTCTTTATATTTGCTTTATTTTCTTCATAGTAGTTTTGGTCAAAAACAATTCAAAGAACTACAAACAGGTACTGCATTAAAACAACTGCCAAAGAAAAATTTGAATCAAATTATTGTGTTAATCCCTTGCCTTGAAGAACAAACCAAAATCGCTAATTTCTTATCTGCGATTGACCAAAAAATTGAAGTGGTTGCACAGCAAATTGAACAGGCTAAAACTTGGAAAAAAGGCTTGTTGCAGCAGATGTTTGTGTAGGGGGTAAAGCATGACAGATTATTTTAAAAATCTTGTGCAACAGCTCTTAAATGAACCCAATGAACAGGAATGGTTAGAGTTTAAAGAAAACTATCATGGTCCAGAGGAGATTGGTGAGCGTATTTCGGCTTTATCCAATGGAGCCTGTTTATGTAGCAAAAGTTACGGTTACTTGATTTTTGGTATCAAAGACGATGACCAGACCATTGTGGGTACAACCTTTGAACCCAAAAAACAAAAAGCCAAAGGCAATGAAGATTTAGAATTTTGGCTACTGACCCGTTTGAATCCACGTATAGATTTTAAAATTCATGAACTTGATTTTGATGATAAAAAAGTCATTTTATTTGAAATACCCGCCACAAGTGGATCACCTGTGAGTTTTCTTCATGAGGCTTATATTCGTGTGGGTAGTTACACTAAAAAATTGAAAGACTATCCAGAAAAAGCCAAAAAAATATGGCAAAGTATGTCTACAGACTGGAGTGCTGAAATTTGTCCAGAGGCCACGATTCACGATTTAGATCCAGTTGCAATTACCACTGCACGACAGTTATTTATCCGTAAAAACCCGCGCTTGGCTGCAGAAGTCCCACAATGGGATGACGCCACCTTTTTAAATAAAGCCCGGATCACGATCCAAGGCAAAATTACACATACAGCGATAGTTTTATTGGGGTTGCCGGAATCTGCACATTTCCTTAATCCTGCTGTGGCCCAGATTACCTGGATTTAAAAAGGGGTAGATGGTATTGAAAAAGACTATCAACACTTCTATACCCCTTTTCTGCTGGCAGTAGATGAGGTGTATCACAAAATCCGTAATCTTAAATATCGCTACTTGGTTGATGGCACCTTGTTTCCTGAAGAAGTCGATCAATACGATCCATATATCATACGAGAAGCCCTCAGTAATGCGATCGCACACTAGGACTATCGTTTGGGTGGACGAATTACCATTGTAGAAAAAGAAGATTCCACACTGACCTTTCAGAATTATGGCAGCTTTCTTCCAGTATCGATTGAAAATGTCATTTTAGGGGATACACCCGAGCAAAAGTATCGTAATACATTTTTAGTCAATGCCATGATGCAGTTGAACCTGATTGATACCATTGGCAGCGGTATTCGAAGAATGTTTTTGAAACAACGAGAAAAGTTTTTCCCGATGCCAGATTACACTTTAGACAATAATCGTGTTCAGGTGAAAATCACAGGAAAAGTCCTGAGTATTGACTACGCGAGAAAACTCGCTGAGCTTCCAGATCTTTCTTTGACCAATATTATTACTTTAGATCAGGTTCAAAAAAATCAATTGATTAGCGATGATGATGCTGTGGAATTAAGAAAGAAAGGCTTAATTGAAGGAAGAAAGCCCAACTATTGTATTTCAGCCGATGTTGCCGAACATACAGATCAAAAAACCGAATATTTAGAAATGCGTGGATTAGATGATCAGCATTATCAGGGACTGATTTTGGAATATTTAAAAAAGTTTGGTCAAGCAAAGCGTTCTGAGTTAGAAAAACTATTGCTCGATAAGTTACCTCAAGTTTTAGATGAATCAAAAAAATTAATAGAATTAGGAATTTAATGCAAAAAATGCGGTTAAATGGCTTAATTAAAACAGAAGGGAAAACTTGGAAAATAGCTAAGAAATAGCTAAAAATGACTAAACTTAGCTAAAAATAACTAAGTTTAGTCATTTTTGTATATAAGTATTTGTTAAATATATATTTAAGTAAAAGAAAATAATGACAGTACAAAGCGAATATCAACTTGAAAACGAACTGATTGGCCAGCTGCAACAATTGGGTTATGCCTCAGTGACGCTCAAGGATGAAGTCCAGCTACTGTCTAACCTGAAAACCCAGATTGAACGTGCCAATGGTCTTGCGCCACTGTCAGAAACTGAGTGGAAGCAGGTCATCAGCTTTTTAAATACCGTAACAGTATTTGAACGCGCCAAGAATCTGCGCGATCTGTTCCCGGTCAAGTTTGATGATGGTACAAGCAAACACATCTTTTTCCTGTCCGATGACCCCAGAAAAAACATCTATCAGGTCACCAACCAGATCACGATTGACCACCGTGACTATAATGGCCGTACCAGCCGTTTTGATGTGACCTTATTGGTCAATGGTCTGCCACTAGTTCAGATCGAGCTGAAAAAGCGCGGCATGGAAATCGCCGAAGCCTTTAACCAGACCCAGCGCTATACGCGTGAAGCCTATTGGGCCAGACAGGGCCTGTTTGGCTTTATTCAGCTGTTTGTGATCAGTAATGGCGCCAATACCCGTTACTACTCCAACGGCACGACTGGCATTGAGTTCGCCTTTCCTTGGGCTGATGTCAGCAACAAACATATCAATGAAATTGTCGACTTTGCCGACGCTTTTCTCAATCAGCAGCATCTGACCCAGTACATGGTCATGCTGGAAACCACGAAAAGCCTGATGGTGCTGCGTCCCTATCAGATCTATGCAGTACAGAAAATTGTCCAGCAGGTACAAAACTCAAATCAGAACGGCTATATCTGGCATACCACCGGTTCAGGCAAGACCCTGACCTCGTTTAAAGCCAGTCAGATCATCATGCAAATGCCGGACGTGGAAAAAGTCCTGTTTGTGGTGGACAGGAACGACCTGGACACGCAAACCTCACGCGAATTTAATGCCTTTAAAGCCGAAAGTGTCGACAGCACCGATAGCACGCATACTTTGGTCAAGCAGCTGGATCAGCGGCATGACAAACTGATTGTCACTACCATTCAAAAGCTCAATCGCGCCATCAGCACGGATCGCTATCTGGAATACATTGATTATCTCAAAGACCGGAAAGTGGTGTTTATCTTTGATGAATGTCATCGCAGCCAGTTTGGTGAGACCCATCAGAATATCAAGAAGTTCTTTGGCAATGCCCAGATGTTTGGCTTTACTGGAACGCCGATCTTTGAGGAAAACAGCCAGTCTAAAGCCGGCCTGAAACTCACTACAGATTACCTGTTCAATGAATGCCTGCACCAATATGTGATTGTCGATGCGATCCGTGACGTGTTGTTAGCGGCAGTGTAAAAATGACCCCCTAATGGCATTTAAAAACTGACCCCCTTGGTTAATATAGCGGTCATTTTGGACTGCTCAATATGTTAACTTTGGAGCAAGCAGTGACAATCCGCAGCGTCTGGAAATGATTGCGCGCTATATTGTCGAGACGCATGATACCAAAACCCGTAATCGTGAATTCACGGCGATGTTCTGTGTCAGTTCGGTCGATACCTTAACCCAGTACTATGAACTGTTTGAAAAGGTTCAGGCCGAGAAACAGCAGCAGGATGAAGAGCAGGGCAGGTTATTTAAACCGCTGACCATTGCGACGATTTTCTCCTATGCCGCCAATGAAGCCGTGCCGGTGGATGAACAGAACGGGCTGATCCATGAAGAAGCGGCAGATATCCCGAGCCAGATCAATCCGTCCAGCCGTGACAAGCTGGATCGCTATATTGCCCAGTACAACCAGCAGTTTAAAACTAACTATAATTCTGGTGATCAGTTCTATGCCTATTACCGTGACATTGCCGATCGGGTCAAAAAGAAACAGATTGATATCCTGCTTGTGGTGAATATGTTTCTGACCGGTTTTGATTCCAAGCCATTGAATACGCTGTATGTCGACAAGAACCTGAAATACCATGGTCTGATTCAGGCATTCTCGCGAACCAACCGCGTCTTTAACGACAAAAAACCTTTCGGCAACATCATCTGTTTCCGTAACCTGAAACGCGCCACCGATGAAGCACTGGCATTATTTTCCAATAAAGAAGCGCAAAAAGTAGTACTGGTGCCAAGTTATGAAGAAATTCAGCAGGACTATGAAGTGGCAGTACAGAAGCTATTAAATATTACCTCTGATTATCAAAGTGTCGACGAGCTCATCACTGAAGATCAGCAGCTGGCGTTCATTAAAGCCTTTCGAGAAGTGATGCGTTACAACGCCCAGCTGCAAACCTTTATTGAATATGATCAGGACCAGACTGCACTGGATAAACAGCATTTTGCCAACTTTGCGTCCAAGTATGCCGATCTATGTCGTGATGTACGCAAGACCACTAAAAAAGAAAAAGTGTCGGTACTGGACGATGTCGATTTTCAGCTGGACTTACTGCACAGTGACCGGATCAATGTTGGTTATATCATTAACCTGTTACAGCTGGCCGTCAATAGCGGGGACGAGCAGAAGCGCAAAAAGTATGAAGCTCAGGTCTATGACCTGATTGGCAATGAAATCACCCTGTATGACAAGCAGGAGCTGATCCAGAAGTTTATTGAAGAAAACCTGCCCAAGATGATCAATGGCCAGAGCGTACAAACGGCCTTTGCTCAGTTCTGGGATGCTGAAAAAGAACAGGCCTATCAGCATCTCTGTAAAGAGGAAAATCTTAAACCAGAAGCAATGAAAACCGTCCTGGAGCATTATGAGTTCACCAAACGCTTGCCACGCAAGGAAGAATTGAAAGACTTGCCAAATTACAAGGTTAAGCTGTTTGAACGGGAGAACGTGTTTAGCAATCTGCTTGTGAAAACGCGGCAGCTGATTGAAAAGTTTTATATCGGGTTGTAAAAGCAAACAGCGATGTGATCTGACAGGATAAAATTTGAGCTAGTCAAGATCATGCCTGATCAGAGATCGTATTTAACCGATGGATTTATGCTTATGAAAAAAAAAAGGAAATGATCATATATCAATGATGTACCTTGGCTTTTTCTCTGGTAAATAGCCTAAGTATGAGACCTAACTATTCAGCTCATAAATCCGAAATAGTTGGTCAAAGGGTATTAATATCTTTGAGAACAACTGAATAACGCCATTGAAATTGGAGGCTATCTTAGGTCTATTTTGCAGGTTTAGCTAAGTTTTAATTTCTATTCAATAACTTGTCGTGATTTTACTGAGTAGCTTATGCATCGGCACACTCAAACCCGAGGTTGAAAAAATAGCATGCATCGAGTTTATTAGACATGAATTTATTAACTTATTTATCAAATGTATTATAAAATATAAATATAGTCACAATAGTTTGGGATCAGGTTTTTGAAACAGATTCTCTTGGCACTTAAATTAAATCTTCGCAAACTGATTTTGATTTCGACTATCCTCAGTGTTTCGTGTTTATTTATTGTTTCTGTATTTATTCTCAATTATGTCATTAAATACCAATTAATTCAGAATTCACTTTTAGTGAATGTCAAATATGCTTCAAAGGTTGCCAACAGCGCAGATCAGCATTTCGATGATATGCTCAAAGAATTAAAGTATAGTGCTGAGCTGTTAGGGCAGGATTTTTCTAATCCCCAATTAATCCAAGAAGAAGCAAAGCGTCTTAAACATCAATCCAACAAATTTAACAGTGTATTGGTTGTGGATAAGCAAAGTAGAGTTATTTCTTTTGCACCGCAAAGTTTAAACTTGAGTCCCCATATTTTATATAAAACAGTGGGAATTACTGAATCCTTACAGCATAAAAGTATTTATATTTCTCCCCCTTATTGGTCAGTGAGACATAATCTGGTGGTACTCTTGTCTCAACCGATCTATGACCGCAATAAAAAATATCAGGGCATGGTGGGGGGCACGATTTATTTACAAAAAAATAATCTGATCCAGAAAATGCTTTCTACCGAATATGACTTTAAGAAAAGTTATATGTATGTCATTGATCAGGATAATCGAATTATTTTTCATCCCGATCCGAGCAGAATCGGAGAAAAAATTATCAATAATACCGGGCTGGATTATATGATCCGTACTCGCATGGGAAGTGTCCGGTTAATCAATAGTCGGGGAATCGAGAATTTGGCAGGTTTTGCCTACATTCCCAGTGTGAACTGGATTGTCGTCTCCCAGCAACCGACGGAAGAGTTGTTTAGGCAGGCTAACGTTATTCTTTTAAAAGTCTCAGTCGGCATTTTAATTTTTTATATTTTTATTTTTATTATTGTCTGGAGAATGTCGCGCTTTATTTCTTCACCGTTAAATAGCTTGGCAAAAATGGCCAGCATGCTCAATCAGCCTGACATTCAGGAGAACATTAAACAAGTTGATCCTTGGTATTTTGAGGTTTTAAAGTTTAGAACCTCATTGTTACTCAGTTCGCAAACCTTCAGTGAGAAGATTGCTGAATTGCGTCAACATGTGAATACTGATCCACTGACCGGTTTATATAACCGGCGGGGGATGCAAATCTTCTTAAAAGAAGTGATGAACTTAGGACGAGATTTTGCTGTGCTAGCGATTGATATCGATTATTTTAAGCAGGTGAATGATCGCTATGGTCATGGTCAAGGAGATGCCGTTTTAAAAACCCTGGCCAGCTTGATGAAAAATAATTTCAGGGATGAAGACATCTGTTGTCGGATAGGAGGAGAGGAATTTATTGTATTAATGACGACTTCAGATACGAAGGTTGCTTATAATGCTGCGGAACGTTTAAGAAAAACAATCGAATCTAGTAACTTCAATTTTATCGAACCTATTACCATATCTGTTGGAATTGCCTTTTGGCCTAAAAGCTCAGATGATGTGACCGAGGTTTTTAAAATGGCTGATAATAAACTTTATCAGGCTAAAAATAACGGACGCAACTGTATCTGTTATTAGGCGGAGAGAGCGTATTGAGTTTTATACCAATTCTACCCGTTTATAATTAAGCTTGAGCTCGCTAAGCGAAGCGGGGTGAGCAAAATGGTAACCTTGAAAATGGTCACAATCATAGTTTTTTAAAAACTGTGCCTGAGCTTGAGTTTCTATGCCTTCAGCAACCACTTGTAATCCAAGTTGATGAGCCATGACAATAATTGCAGCGACAATCGCGCCATCTTTCTCATTTTGAGGTAAATGTTCAATAAAACTGCGATCGAGTTTTATCTCATCCACAGGTAAAGTACGTAAATAACTCAGGCTGGAGTATCCTGTGCCAAAGTCATCGACAGAGACTTTGATGCCCAAATCACGAACAGCCTTTAAAATTTCTAACGAACGGTCAGCACCTGCGATTAACATGGTTTCGGTAACTTCAATTTTTAACAACTCGGGCTGCAACTGGGTATCTGCCAGGGTTTCTTGTAAGTCATGTAAAAAGCCGGTGCGCTTAAACTGTAGCGGGGAAAGATTGACAGCTACACTCAGATTAGTGCCATTTTTCTTGTTCCAATCGACGATATCCTGGCAGGCTTGCTGTAATACCCATTGGCCAATCACTACAATTTGACCGGTTGTTTCAGCAAATGGAATAAACTCTGCTGGAGAGATGGAACCTCTTTGCGGATGCTGCCAACGAATCAAGGCTTCTACACTTTTTAATTGTCCTGAGTCAGCATCAATAACCGGTTGATAGACTAACCTGAACTGTTTTTCTTCTACGGCAACCATTAACTCATGGCGCATCAGCACATAGTCGATTTTCGGAGTGCGCGTAGAGTTAAAAGCATACCAATGCCAGGTATTGCCCCCTTCTTTTTTCGCTTCACTCATTGCATGTATGGCATGATGCAGCAATTCGTTAGATTTTTCTATTTGAGGATCATCATCTGCAATGCCAATACTTGCACTAATATGGATTTTATGACCATGAATATTAAATGGAGCGGATAGACTTTTTAAGACTTGCTCTGCAAGCACAGCGACCTGTTTTAAATCATCACATTTATTTAGCAGTATGCCAAATTCATCTGCTGAAAAATGTGAAATGATATGCTCTTCTGGGATAACCTGACGCAGACGATTGGCTACAGCTATCAAAAGTTGATCGCCAATGAAGTGGCCCAAACCTTGATTTAAAGGCTGGAAGCCATCTAGATCCACATACATGACAATGAGTGATCGGTGATTGTCATGGTGCAAATGGAAGGTCGTATCCAGTATTTCTTCAAAGGTATGATGATTAATTAATCCGGTTAGACTATCGTGGGTCTGCTGACGGGCGATATATTCGCTATTTGCCCGCTGCTGGGTAATATCTTGCTGAATTCCAATAAAATGGGTGCAAAAATTTTTGTCATCAAAAACCGGCCCCAATACCAGCTGATTCCAGAACCAGCTGCCATCTTTACGATAGTTTTTTAGGGTGATCTGGATTTCTTGCTGTTCTTGAAGTGCGTTGCGTATTTTATCAATTGTCTTCGGGTCGGTATCAGGACCTTGCAGAAAACGACAGTTCTGACCTAGCACATCTTCTTTTTTATAACCGGTCAGGCTTTCAAAAGCAGGATTAACATATTCAATAGCATGGTGTGCAGAAGCATTGGTCAGCACGATGCCATGAGGATTCGCATCGACACTACGTTTCAGTAAACGTAACATTTCTTCGGTTTCATGCCGTTCGGTAATATTACGGGCGATCCCAAATACACCGACCACCTGCTGAGCTTGTTGAAGAGGTAAATACGTGAGGTCTAGCCAGTAACATTCCCCCAAGGCATTCTTTGCCTGAATTTCCAGGTGTTGGCTGTTGCCTTGCAAGGCCTGTTCAAATGCAGTTTGAACTATAGCTTGAAAGTCAGGGCAGATAAATTTTGAGAAATGTAAGCCCCTAGTCTGTTCCGGATTTAATTTGGTGAGGTCTTTAGATGCAAGATTAACATCCAGAATAATACCTGCAGGATTATGTTCAAAAATGGCATCGGGATGGTAAGTGAAGAAAGACAGATATTTGTCATTTAACGCCAGTCTCTGTTGCCGTTCTGCATGCAGGTCCATACTCAAGGCAACTAAAGACGCGGCATGAGTAATCAATTTAATATGAGTAGAGCTTGGACACTTGGGAGAACGGTAATAGGTTGCAAAGGTTCCATAGAGGGTTCCCTGCGCATTAATAATCGGCATTGACCAACACGCGTTGAGATTCTCTTCTTGAATCAGGTTATTGAAAGCTTCCCAGTTGGGGTCAATCGCTAAATTTTCACAAATCACCAGTTTGCGGTGAAAAGCTGCCGCACCACATGCTCCCACATGTGGACCTATTTTTAGATCAGAGACCGTTTCTATATATCGGTTGGAAAAATGCTGGCTACCACTAATTAAATTTAAAGTTTGTTCTGTTTCAGAGTACAACATAATGGAGACCATTGAATCTGGTATCCGGACTTCTAGCCATTCACTGACCATCTGAAATATGAGGCTTAACTCAGCATGCTGCCCAATTAAATTAAAAATAGATTGAGTATCTAAATAACTCGCTGTTTGACTCATATAGTTTGCCACCCTAGAGTTGTATTGCGCATTTTGGATAGATTCTCAACGAAATTTTGTAAAACTGGATCTAAATGTGAATGATTACCCTTACTTAAATACTATAACAAAAATGCGATAATCTTCACATATTATTATCTAAAAGTCTTATCGATATCCGGTTTTAATTTACACAAGTAGCCTCAAGAATATTCCTGGTTACAATCATCGGGACAGAAACAATGGTTTGTTAACGTATCAACAGCTTATCTTAATCGAGCGTAAGACCCCCACCGACAGCCAGGTGGGGGATATAAGCGAGTAGCGTAAGCCATAAAAAATCTAATATCTTTATTGGTTTTTATCGCTTATTTTTGATACAATATAAATATATTAATTCTTTTTTAAACAATACTTTAACAAGTCAATCCTGGATCAAAGTTGGTCGATGCTTGTCGATATGTTGGAGTACAAACAGCAATGGCGAGGTGGTTTACTCGTTAAAGTTGACCCTAAATATACAAGTCAGACTTGTAGTTCTTGTGGTCATGTTGCAAAAGAAAATAGGCTCACTCAGGCAAACTTTAATTGTATGGACTGTGGCTTTAGCGAGAATGCGGATATTAACGCTTCTCGTAACATTTCGGCGGTGGGACACACCGTTTTGTCTGTGGAGGGTGGATGCGGTCAAGGTCACCCTGTGAAGCAGAAAGCAAGTGAAATCCGTGAGGAATTCACCTAAGAGCTTTTGCTTTTAGAATCCCTGAGAAACGAGTTTCGCAAGGAGCTAGTCGAAAGTGGGGGGAGTATGTCAATTCTCTCTTTTCTACTTGCAAATACCTTGGGATGCCTTGTTGAAGAAAAATGCGTGCTTGATAAAGCTCATACCCCATCATACTGATATATAATCGATAACAATCAAGTGAACTGAGCGACTGGAGCAGCGATGTCTGTACAGCATTTTGACGATGACACCCATGAAGATGATTTAATTCATCCAGAACAGCGTGCTCAGGCAGCGAGTAAAACCACTTGGGTGAGTGTCGGGGTTAACCTGGTTTTATCGATCTTTCAGATTGTGGTCGGGATTTTTGCCAAGTCCCAAGGCCTGATTGCAGACGGTATTCATACCCTCAGTGATTTGGTGGCTGATTTTATTGTCCTGTTTGCCAACCATCACAGTAAAAAAGAGGCAGATGACGATCATCCTTTTGGCCATCACCGTTTCGAGACAGCAGCCTCTTTTATTCTCGGTCTGTTGTTATTAGGAGTCGGTATCGGCATGCTGATTATGGCAACGAATAAAATTCTCAATCCGGAACAGATTCCGAAAGTACAGTCAGTGGCCTTGTATATCGCCATGTTGGCCCTGGTAGGTAAAGAATTATTGTTTCGTTACATGCTGAAAGTTGCCAAAAAAGTCAAATCAAGTATGTTGGTCGCGAATGCCTGGCATGCCCGTTCTGATGCCGCTTCATCTTTGGTGGTGCTGGTCGGGATTGCAGGAAACTTGTTCGGTTATCCTATTCTTGACCCGATTGCTGCTCTTGTGGTCGGTTTGATGATTATTAAAATGGGGTGGGAATTTGGCTGGCAAGCATTAAGTGATCTCATGGACCGGGCGGCAGATGAACATGAAATTCAGGCCATAGAACAGACCTTCCTTTCCACTGAAGGTATTCAAGGCGTGCATAATATTCGGACCCGTAAAATGGGAGATATGATTATCGTGGATGCACATATTGAGGTCGATGGCAATCTGAGTGTTCGTCAAGGACATGATATTTCAGTGAATGCGAGAAATCTGGTGATGAAGAAGCATCAGGTAATTGATGTCATCACCCATATGGATCCCGTTTGATTTATCCTGAGGGGGTACACAACCTAGGCGACCGCACTGAACAGCAATTGATGAAAACTGAAAAATAGCTTTCTTTGGTTCAGTGCCACCTTGTGCTTCATATTGAAGGTGACATGACGGTAATAAAATAATTTTCAAAAATGTCTTTAGAATAAAATTTGGGTAACAACGCACATGAATATGAAGAAACTCACGTTGGTCGGTACAGTAGTGATTCTGGGGCTGGTGGCCTATCTGGTCTGGAAAAACATGAACCAGCCGGATACAAAGGCTTTAGTCAGTGGTAATGGACGGATTGAGGCGACTGAAATCAATATCTCCAGTAAATTGTCTGGTCAGCTGGAAGAAATTTTGGTGCAGGAAGGCGATTTTGTCGAACCAGGCCAGGTTTTGGCACGCATTAAAGTCTCTACACTAGAAGCACAGCTGCGTGAAGTTCAGGCCCAGCAGCGTCAGGCACAGGATGGCATTGCGACCGCAGAAGCCCAGGTGGCCATGCGTATCAGTGAAAAAGCGGCAGCTGCAGCTATGGTCGAGCAGCGTGAAACCGAACTGGTCGCTGCTAAAAATCGTCTAGCACGAACCGAAATTTTGGCCAAAGACGGGGCAGTCTCTAAACAGCAGCTGGATGATGAGCGTGCTGATGTCAAAAGTGTTGCAGCCGTGCTGAGTGCGGCAAGAGCACAAGTGGACAGTGCACAAAGTGCGATTGTGGCCGCGCGCAGCCAGGTGTCGAGTGCACACTCGCAAGTCGATGCCATTAAGGCCACAATCGAGCGGATCAATTTCGATATTGAAGACGCCCAGCTCAAGGCACCGTTGAAGGCACGTGTCCAGTTTCTGGTGGCACAGCCGGGTGAAATGATTTCGGCAGGTGGACGGGTCATGAACCTGATCGATTTGTCTGATGTGTATATGACTTTCTTTCTGCCGGAAACCGTGGCTGGACATATCGCGATAGGTACTGAAGTCCGTATCGTACTTGATGCGGCCAAAAATGTGGTGATTCCTGCCAAGGTATCGTTTGTCGCGGATACTGCGCAATTCACGCCGAAGACGGTGGAAACTGAAAGTGAACGTCAGAAACTGATGTTCCGTATTAAGGCAAAAATTGATCCAGTGTTGTTGCAGAAATACATCCAGCAAGTCAAAACTGGTCTTCCGGGTGTAGCCTATATCAAAATTGACAAGAATGCACCTTGGCCTGCATTTCTAAGCCATCTGGTTAAATCATGACAGCAGCATCTGTACAGGATACGATTGTTGCCGACATTCAGCAGGTCAGTCTGAAATACGGCAAAACCCAGGCCTTAAAGGACATTTCCCTGTCATTGCCTGCGGCTTGCATGATTGGTCTGATCGGTCCGGATGGCGTGGGAAAATCCAGCCTGCTGGCATTGCTGGCTGGTGCCAAGGTGGTTCAGCAAGGCCGCTTGATGGTGCTTGGTGGCGATATTGCTGACCGAAAGCACCGCAGAGAAGTCTGTCCACATATCGCCTATATGCCACAAGGACTTGGTAAAAATCTGTCCAAAACCCTTTCGGTTGAAGAAAACCTACAGTTTGTTGCCCGTCTGTTTGGGCACAATGCTGCAGAAAGCCGAAAACGTATTGATGCATTGACCAAAAGCACGGGGCTGTATGACTTCCTTGATCGTCCGGCTGGGAAACTGTCCGGCGGTATGAAGCAGAAACTGGGCCTGTGCTGCTCCCTGATTCATGATCCGGACTTTTTGATCCTGGATGAGCCCACCACTGGGGTTGACCCCTTGGCACGTGCGCAATTTTGGGAATTGATCAACCGTATTCGTAACGTCCGTCCACAGATGAGTGTCATTGTTGCCACGGCGTATATGGATGAAGCGCAGGGCTTTGACTGGCTGGCGATGATGGATGCAGGCAGCATCCTGCAAACGGGTACACCGCAACAGTTGCTGGCCCAGACGGATAGCCATAGCCTGGAAGAAGCTTACATCAAGCTTTTACCGGAGGAAAAGAAACAGGGTTATGAACCGGTGGTGATTCCACCTTTAGCGAATGATGGTTCAGATGGCTATGCCTTGGAAGCCAAGGATCTGACGGTCAAATTTGGTGACTTTACCGCAGTGGATCATGTTAATTTCCAGATTCGGCGTGGTGAAATCTTCGGTTTCCTGGGTTCCAACGGCTGTGGTAAATCCACTACCATGAAGGTATTGACCGGATTGCTTGAAGCTTCGGAAGGGCAGGCCTGGCTGTTCGGACAGCCGGTGCAAGGCAGTGATATTGGCACCCGTCGGCGTGTCGGTTATATGTCGCAATCCTTTTCACTCTATAGTGAACTGACCATTATTCAGAATCTGGTGTTGCATGCCAAGTTATTTCATGTGCCGGCAGAGCAGATCGCATCACGTGTGCAGCAGATGTTGCAGCGTTTTGACCTGATGGAGCTGAAAGACAAATTGCCTGACGATTTGCCGTTAGGGATCAGGCAGCGTCTGTCACTGGCGGTGGCACTGGTGCATAATCCGGAAATTCTGATTTTGGATGAGCCAACTTCCGGTGTAGACCCGATTGCCCGGGATAAGTTCTGGCATGATCTGATCACTCTATCGCGCAAAGATGGGGTCACCATCTTTATTTCCACCCACTTCATGAATGAAGCCGAGCGCTGTGACCGCATGTCGCTGATGCATGCCGGACGGGTGCTGGACAGTGCCGCGCCGGCTCAATTGATGAAAAACCGGCAGGCTGTATCTTTGGAACAGGCCTTTATTGGCTATCTGCTAGATGCCGGTGCGGGCAGCCAGACTGTAGCGGAAGAACAGGAGGAAAGCAGTTCAGCCGATCATCTGCCCCTCAAGACGCAGCAAAGAAGATCCAGCCGATTCAGTCTGCAACGGCTGCTTAGTTATGCTTGGCGTGAATCCCTAGAGTTGGCTCGTGATCCGATTCGTGCCACCATGGCGCTGGTCGGCTCAATTATCCTGCTGTTTGTCATGGGTTATGGCATCACCATGGATGTGGATGGTCTGACTTTTGCTGTGCTGGATCGGGATCAGACCGGGCTAAGCCAGAACTACAACATGAGTATCGCTGGTTCGCCTTATTTTGTCGAAAAGGTACCTTTGCAAAGTTATGATGATCTGGACCAGCGCATGCGTAGCGGCGATATTGCTTTAGCTATCGAGATTCCGCCCGGTTTTGCCCGAGATGTGGCCCGAGGCGAAAATGTCAAGATTGGTGCCTGGATCGACGGTGCCATGCCCCAGCGTGCCGAGACGGTTCAGGGCTATGTACAGGGCATTCATGCACACTGGTTGATGCAGCAGGCGCTGGAGCAAAGCGGGTATAAAATATCGAGTACAGTCAATGTTGAAACCCGCTTCCGCTATAACCCGGATATCAAGAGCCTGCCTGCAATGGCACCGGCCTTATTTCCGCTGCTCATCCTGCTGATTCCGGCTATGTTGACAGCGCTGTCTGTGGTGCGGGAAAAAGAGCTGGGTTCGATTGTGAATTTGTATGTCACCCCGGTCACCCGTAGTGAATTCCTGATCGGCAAACAGATTCCCTACGTCGTGCTGGCCATGCTGAACTATGTCCTGATGTGCCTGATTATTGTGGTGATGTTTGATGTACCGATCAAAGGCAGTTTTTTGACCCTGACCCTGGCTTCCTTCCTGTTTATCATTTTTTCTACAGGCACGGGTTTATTGGCCTCCGCCCTGACCAAAAGCCAGATTGCCTCGATGTTTCTGGTGATGCTGGGTACGCTGATTCCGGTGATGCAGTTTGCCGGTATTATTAATCCGGTTTCCTCGCTAGAAGGATTTGGCCGCTGGTTTGGTGGGATTTATCCTGCTACACATATGGTGAATATCAGCCGTGGCGTATTTAACAAAGCTTTAGGTTTTCAGGACTTGCATCAGTCTCTTTGGGTAATCTTGCTGTCAGTGCCTGTCATTATGTGTGCGGCAATCCTGGCGCTAAAAAAACAGGAGTCCTAGGATGTTCCGTCAGAAAATACAGAATATCTACCAGCTCGGTTGCAAGGAATTGTGGAGTCTATGGCGTGACCCGGTCATGCTGATCCTGATCATCTACACCTTTACTGTGGCAATTTATACGGCAGCCACCGCCATGACCGATAGCCTGAACATGGCTCCGATTGCAATTGTAGATGAAGATCATTCAACCTTGTCCGAGCGAATTACCTCGGCATTTTATCCACCGTATTTTATTCCACAAAGCACTGAACTGAATTATATGGATGCCGGAATGGATGCTGGGGAATTTACCTTTGCTCTAAATATTCCGGTGAATTTTGAGGAAGATGTGCTTGCAGGAAAAGAAGCGGCGATTCAGGTGAATGTCGACGCCACGCGCATGTCTCAGGCAATGACCGGGGCTGGCTATATTCAGCAGATTATTCAGTCCGAAGTCAGTGAATATGTGTTGCATAGCCGGGAAGTGAGCAGCATGCCGGTTGAACTGGAGATGCGTGCCCGCTTTAACCCCTTGCTGGACCAGAAATGGTTTGGCAGTGTCATGGAAATCATCAATAACGTAGCGATGCTGTCCATCATTCTGACCGGAGCAGCTTTAATTCGCGAGCGTGAGCACGGCACGGTAGAACACCTGATGGTGATGCCGGTCACGGTGTTTGAAATTATGATGTCCAAGGTCTGGTCCATGAGTCTGGTGGTATTGATTGCGGCTTTTGCAGGGCTGAAACTAGTGGTACAGCTAGCCTTGCAGGTTCCGATTGAAGGGAACCTGTTGCTCTTCTTCTTTGGGGCATTATTGACCCTGTTTGCCACTACCTCGATGGGCATTTATCTGGCCACCATGTCGAAATCGATGCCACAGTTTGGTTTATTGATGATGCTGATTCTGATCCCGATGGAAATGCTCTCAGGTGGGATGACACCGCGGGAAAGCATGCCAGAGGTATTGCAGTATCTGATGCTGATCGCCCCGACTACGCATTTTGTTGAACTGGCCCAAGCCATTCTGTATCGAAATGCCGGGCTGAATATCGTTTGGCCGTCGTTTCTCTGGCTGGTTGGAATTGCCGTGCTGTTTTTCTATGTGGCCTGGAAACGTTTTAAGGATACCATCCATACCATGACCTGAGCATAACCAGTAGCGGGTAAATATCAATATTTTTAAATATCCCTAAGTTGCCCGTAAACACAGTTTTGTTTTTATCCCATGAGTTGTCCACAGAAATTGGGGATAATTTTTGCCCTGGGAAGGCCGGGAACATTGAAAAAATTCCAAATTTGATTAAAAAATAACCTTTTTATTGGCAGAAAGTGTCAAAATGCTCATAAAAAAACCGACTTGTTTCTAAGTCGGTTGAACGAGGTCGTTCTAGAGGGTATGACTCAATGTAAGCTAATGATCTTAAAGTAATCTTAAAAATGCTGTTATTCCTAAGTAGATATGGTTCGTATAAACAAAAACAGGCTGATAGTTTTTTTGATATTTTTAATAATTTTTCTCTATAACGGTGAGGATATAGATACTTTAGACGGGTTTTAATCCACTCTATAAGGTTTTTGGCGTACGGCTAAATTAAGTAATTAGCTATAGTAGAGTAAGTGGTTAATTGATTCCTGAAAAGGCGTTACGCTGCGATACTTTCTCTTGAAGTTGCTGTTTTTCCTGAGCGGATAAAAAGGCGATGCTCAAACCGTTTTGCTGCGCTTGTCGGATTTGTGCTTCGGACAAGCCTGCCTGTGGTGCTGCGTGTAAATATTCATATTGAATATCAATGCCTTCAACCGCAGGATCGTCACTGTTAATCGTGGCTAAAATGCCATGTTCAAGAAAGGTTTTAAGCGGATGTTGAGCAATATCGGCAACGGTACTGGTTTGCAGATTTGAGGTAATGCAGGACTCAATCCCGATCTGATGTTCAACTAAATAATCCAGCAATTTTGCATCTTCCACAGCTTTCACCCCATGCCCGATACGGGTTGCACCGAGGGTTTGAATCGCTTGCCAAATACTGCTTGCACCTGCAGCTTCGCCTGCATGGACGCTGATGTGCCAGCCTGCATCACGAGCTTGCTTGAAATGATCAATAAACAGTTCCCCTGGAAAGCCCAGTTCATCACCTGCCAAATCTAGTGCGGTAATCCGGTCACGATGAGTCAGTAAGGCATCCAGTTCTTGCTGGCAGCGAACCTGCCCAAAGGTACGACTCATAATACCGATGAGCTTAGCAGGAAGATCAAAGTCACGGCTGCCTTGCTGAACGCCATCAATCACGGCTTCGACTACGCCAGCCAATGGAAGTTGATGGCTCATCGCCATATAAAAGGGTGAAAAGCGCAGTTCGACATAGTCCAAACCTTGTTGTGCTGCATCTTGCATATTTTCCCATGCGACACGGCGGCAGGCGTCCAAATCACCCAAGACTTTCACGCCCCAGTCCAGTTTGCTTAAGAAGCTCAGCAGGTCGGGCTGATTATCCATGACCTGAACATGCGGCAGTAGTTCAGGCAGGGTGTTGGCAGGCAGTTGAATCTGAAATTGCTGCCCCAGTTCTAAAATGGTTTGCGGACGGATGTTGCCATCTAGGTGGCGGTGTAAATCGGTGAGCGGGATATTTTTATCAATCATTATTATTCACCTAAGGGTTTATCCAGTCAGAAAAGTGTGATGTCCTCACAGCATAATCGCAAGTGGATTCATTCGGCTACTGCTTAGTCATATATGCCGTAGTGAAGGCGATATTTTAAAAGAGATAAGCCTTTATTGAATGGGTTATGGAGTATTGTTCTATCCCCGCTGATGGACTTGAACAGTGCTAAGAACATACTTGTGCTTAGGCATAATCTAGCAGTAGGAATCACCGTCCTTAAAGGGTGGTGAGGATATCAAATCCATCATGGAGAGAGTGCAGAACATATAAAAAACGCTCTTATGCCACGCTCACATTAAATAATGATCCGATCCAAGAGCTGAATAACATCGCGATAATGCCCCAAAGCATTACCCGGATTGAGCCTCTCCAGATGCTGACTCCGCCTACATAACTGGCCAGTGCACCCATAATGCCAAGACTTAATACCCCAATCAGCATCACGCCTTTCTCTAAATATTGCTCAGGCAGCAGCATAATGGAAATTAAAGGAAAGAGTGAACCGACTGTAAATGCAGTAGCTGAAGAAAACGCAGCACGAAAGGGCTGGGCAGAGGTATGATCTGAAATACCAATTTCATCACGAGCATGGGCATCTAAAGCATTATGTGCGGTCAGCTGGCGGGCAACCTCTTCAGCTAAAGTGGGTTGTAATCCGCGTTGTATATAAATATTTTTTAACTCATTTAATTCATGTTCGGGATGGCGTTGTAGTTCACGTTGTTCCATCTCCAGATCATTCTGTTCAATGTCTTGCTGGGATTTAACCGAAATATATTCACCCGCAGCCATTGATGCAGCCCCAGAAATCAATCCGGCGATACACGTCACCAATAGGGTATGGGTAGATGCACCACTGGCTGCAATTCCCACCACCAGACTGGTGACTGAAATAATCCCGTCATTTGCCCCCAGCACAGCTGCACGTAACCATCCAGCACGTTCAATATAATGTTTTTCGATATGATAAGAATGACGCACAATAAACTCTCTTGCTGTTATCCATGTGATTATAGTCAATATAAGATGACTAAATCTTAATTGAGCAGCCAATAGCGAATATAAATCCGTATCTATACCTATCCCTGCCATTTTGAATCACTGGCTTTAAATACTCGTCAATCCAGAACTGCATCCATATTCAGGCTTTATATCATTGGTATTTTGTTCACTGGCGATCAAATTAAGATTCAGATAATCTTCAGATCTTAAAATTAAGCTCTAATCAATACTATTTTTTGAATGCTTTTCCTGCTTGATGGGAGCAATCATAGAAGAGGGGAATAAAAACGCCTGAGTTTGGTATATACAGTTTCCCAAGGATGCTTATTCCTATCATGTCGTTGCACTTTCAATTACCTAAAGAGTGGGCATATTGAAAAATCTACTGATTTCTATAAGGTTTTTGATAATCCCTAATGTTGTGGGGTTTAGCGCAATGAATATTTCCGTAAAAAAGGATTCATCCTGATTCGATATGAGTAATCGTTTCCTCCTTTACATTAAATCAATACCGAAATGGTGCAAGATAGCCGCCCATGCCAGGAAAAGAACCAGGGTCATTACACAACAAAGGGCTAGAGCTGGCCAAAATCCATAACGCTGATACAGGAGGGGAAATGCTAAAAACATCGGTAAAGTCGGCACCACATACCAAAAAGTGTACCAAGCATGATTTGAAATTTTCTGTGGATCTTGATGCTCAAGTTTCATCCATATCAGCACCAGTAGAGTTACAATAGGTAAGGCTGCGATCAACCCGCCTAAACGGTCACTACGTTTGGCCACTTCTGAAATGAGTATCACCATCCCAGCTGTCAGCGCATACTTAGCAATAAGCCAGACCATGTGCATTTCCTGTAATTAATCAAAATTTTATTTTATAGCGGGTTGAAATAAGTTACATGTTTTATTTCATCGATGGCTGAGGAGCGATGATGAGCTGTCAGCCTAAAATAAAAATGACTGTGCTTTGGGTATCCTTAATTTGTGAAATAAATCATTTTTCCAGATTGACCTGTCTATAAGTAAAGGGTTTACCTTAATTGAACAATGAACGAATGACAAAAAATATGCTTACTGTATCCCGCTTAGCTAAAAGTCTCAATTTATCGAGAACCACCGTTCTTTATTATGAGAAACAGGGTTTATTAAAACCCAGATTTATAGCTGAAAATGGTTACAGATGGTACGGTGAAAGTGAGATCGAGCGACTGAAAAGTATAGTCTCTTATCGCGCTTATGGACTATCAATTTCAGATATCCGCTTGCTTTTAGAACCGTGTAGCATATCCCAAGGTCAAATCTTGGAAAATCATTTTAGGACATTGGAGAAAGAGATTAATAACTTAAGGGTTCAGCAAAAAGCCATCATTGAGTTATTAAAAAAATCAATTTTATTAAAGGAAAAGTTCATGAATAAAGCGAAATGGGTAGAAATTATGACTGCTGCTGGTTTATCAAAAGAAGATATGATGAAGTGGCATCAGAAATTTGAGGAAATGGAGCCTGAAGAGCATCAGAAATTTTTAGAGTCATTAGGAATTTCACCAGAGGAAATTTCACAGATTCGCAATCTCTAGCATTTCCTCTCTTTGAGTCTAATCTCAATTTAACATAATAGAGTGAATAGCCACTGATTTTTTAGATACTTTTTAGTTAGATAGAAAAAAGGCGATGCTTCGTTATTTTATTATGGGCATTGTCAGGGTGAAATGTGTCTAATCAACAGGGTGTTCGGTCTCTAAGCTATTTTTGAATCGGATATCATCGACTTAGATCCGTATTTGCAACAGTGCCAAAATTTATTGAATTTTAATTATTAATTAGAAAATTAAAACGCCCAATTTAAAAAACTGGGCGCTTCATTAATGGTAATAAGCATTACCATTAAAACTAGAGAACACAAACCATGGTTCAGTTTTGTGTTTTATAAACATACTTTGTGTATGAGAGTTTGTAAATGATTTTTTGCCCATAGATTTAAAAATCAAAGTAACTTCTTGTTGATTTTGTTAAATTAGACTATACCCTAAAGCAACACTCAGAATGTCCCGGATTTTATGTATCATTTAAATGATTTTTAATCATATATAACATGTAACTTTGATATTAAAGATTTATAATTTACGAAATTGTTCATTTTTATCCAATTGGGGAGTGAAAGAGTGAAAGGTCAAAAAGTAGGTTATGTCCGGGTGAGTTCAGTCGAGCAAAATACAGGACGTCAACTTGAGGGAATTGAAATCGACCGGATTTTTGTTGACCGAGCTTCGGGTAAAAATACCGACCGACCGAAATTTCAGGAAATGTTGAACTATGTCCGGGAAGGGGACAGGGTGATTGTACATTCCATGGATCGTTTTGCTCGAAGCTTAAAAGATTTAGTCACTGAAGTAGATAAACTGGTCAAACGAGGAATTGCCATCCAGTTCGTAAAAGAAAATATTACTTTCACTGCTCAATCTACCCCGATGGATAATTTGATGCTGCAATTGATGGGCGCTTTTGCACAGTTCGAACGTGAGATCATTTTAGAGCGTCAAAAAGAAGGAATAAAACTGGCCTCTGCTCAAGGAAAGTACAAAGGGCGTGTACATAAATTGAAACCTGAACAGGCTGAAGCTTTAAGACAAGAATGGAAGGAAGGAAAGTACCCTTCAAAAATGGCATTAGGCCAGGCATTTGGAATTAGTCGCCAGGCGGTATACCGCTATTTAAAAGCAAGTGAGTAACTCAATTAAAATGGAAAATATTCGAAATTTTCTTGAAGATAATCAAGTCAAAATCTACTTCTGTACCATCTTTATCGGAGTTATTTTTGGATTAACCATCAGTGGAGCGACGATTTTAGAAAGTTTGATTAACCCTGCACTGGCATTAATGTTATTTGCTACTTTTTTACAAGTACCTATTGCAGAAATTGGCAAGGCATTAAAAAATTTACGTTTTATTTCTGCATTACTTATTACTAACTTTATTGCCTTACCTTTAATTACGGCAGGTCTAATACAATTTTTACCTGAAAACCCACTTATTCGTTTAGCTGTACTTTTTGTTCTACTAGCACCGTGTATTGATTATGTGATTACTTTCACCCATGTTGGGAAAGGTAATGCAAGATTATTACTTGCGATGACACCTGTATTATTGCTTATCCAAATGATCTTACTACCAATTTATCTTGGTGTACTCCTCGGAGAAGAGGTAGCTCAGCTTGTTGAAATTGGTCCTTTTGTCCATGCGTTTGTATGGTTCATTGTTGCACCCTTAGCAATGGCAGCTATAGTTCAGTTCATTGGGAATAGAAATGAACAAGCAGAAAAAGTGGCTGAAAGCCTAAACTTATTTCCTGTACCTGCCACAGCCCTAGTTTTGTTTATCGTCCTAGCATCAGTTATGCCTCAAATTGGGCTTGCAAAAAGTGCAGCTCTTCAAGCTTTACCAATTTATATTTCTTTTGCCATTATTGCTCCATTCGTGGGTTGGATAATTGCTCGTATTTTTCGATTAGAATCTGGCTCTGCTAGTGCTGTGTCCTTTTCAGCATCATATAGAAATTCATTTGTTATTCTTCCATTAGCTTTTGCAATTCCGGGAAGTATGCCCATAATTCCTGCTGTAATCTTGACTCAGACTATCGTTGAACTATGCTTTTTACCAATCTATATTCGTCTGATACCTCGACTATTCAAAACCTAGAGATTTAAACATTTAAGTAGTTGTTATAGTTAGATAAAAGTATTCAGAAGCCCACGCTTACATCGAGTAATTTAATAAAGGGGGGGGAGCTAGCTCCCCCCCTCTTTTATTCATTTGCTAATTAAAACTTACTCGCAACTTGATATGTGATGAATGAAAAGATGTAGGCTAATGCAAACAAATAAGTTGCCATAACGACAGGCTGTTTCCAGCTACCTGTTTCTCGTCTAATTGTTGCTAACGTGGCAAGACAATGTGGAGCAAAAATAAACCATACCAATAATGATAAACCTGTGGCTAACCCCCATCCATCCGGGCCTGAAATTTGACTTAACAGACTTTGAGTTACAGTATCTTCATCACCTGACATCGCATAAATCACCCCAAGAGCTGCAATTACAACTTCCCTTGCTGCCATAGCAGGAATGAGTGCAATACATATTTCCCATGTAAAACCAATAGGCGCAAATATAGGGTGAATTAAATGTCCTAACTGACCAGCTAAACTATAGTTAATGGCTGGCATGGTTGCATTATCTGGTGCTTGAGGGAACGTGACTAGCACCCATAACAAGATAGACAGTGCAACGATAATGCCACCAACTCGTTTTAAGAAAATAGTTGCCCTATCATATAAGCCTAATGCAATATTTCTAATATCTGGAATTCGGTATGTGGGAAGCTCAAAAATAAAAATACTTTCAGTTTTATCTTTTCGAACCAACTTCAGAAAGAGTGAAACTAATAACGCTGAGACTATTCCCGACATATAAAGACCAAAAAGGACTAATCCTTGCAGACTTAACCAGCCGTAGATTAATTGGTTCGGAATAAATGCCGCGATCAATAAAGCATATACGGGCAATCTTGCTGAACAGGTCATCAATGGTGCAATCATAATTGTTGCTAATCGGTCCCGTTCAGAGCTGATACTTCTGGTTGCCATAATTCCGGGAATCGCACAAGCAAAACTGGATAGCAGAGGAATAAATGAACGGCCGCTAAGCCCGGCTTTAGACATTAATTTATCTAAAAGAAATGCTGCTCGGGGTAAATAGCCTGAC
Organism: Acinetobacter sp. ANC 4218; assembly: GCF_002135245.1. Taxonomy (NCBI): domain Bacteria; kingdom Pseudomonadati; phylum Pseudomonadota; class Gammaproteobacteria; order Moraxellales; family Moraxellaceae; genus Acinetobacter; species Acinetobacter sp. ANC 4218. The sequence goes on from NZ_NEGD01000012.1 coordinate 100,922, forward strand.
TCTTCAAGCATTAAAATGAAGAAGAATAAAATCAAAATCTGAGGCATATATGCAAGCACGCTACCTGTGCCAGCAATTACCCCATCGACTACCAAGCTTTTTAATAGAGGATGTTGGATTAGTGGTCCAATAAAATCACTGAGCCATACGATAAAATTTTCAATGAATTCTATAAAAGGTGTTGCCCATATAAATACCGCTTGGAACATCACAAACATGGTTAAAGTTAAGATTACTAAACCTAATACAGGATGTAGAAAAATTTTATCTAGAAATGCGGTTCTTTTATCACCATTGTCATTATTTAAAATAACTTGTTTGGTGATTTGTTTGACCTGTTCAAAATGACTTAATTCAGAATGATAAGGAGTAATAAAAAGATTTTTTTGATCTAATTGATTAATTAAATCTTGAATTCCTTTTGTTTTAACTGCGACAGCTTCAACTACAGGGATACCTAACAGTTGAGACAGTTTATCCTTATCAATGGAAATACCACGCTTTTTGACCTCATCCATCATATTTAATACAAGAATCATAGGGCGATTTAAAGCACGAACTTCGAGAACCAAGCTCAAATGTAAGCTTAAATTTGTGGCATCTACGACGCATATAAAAATGTCGGGTAGAATTTCACCTTTTAGCTCGCCCAAACAAACTGCCCTGGTGACTTCTTCATCTAAACTACTAGGTTTTAAACTGTAAGTTCCGGGTAAGTCCAATACTCGTATTGCATCACCAGAAGGTAAGTTAAAAGAACCTTCTTTTCTTTCTACGGTAACCCCAGCATAGTTGGCAACTTTTTGTCGCGTACCAGTAAGTGTATTAAATAAAGAGGTTTTTCCGCAATTTGGATTACCGACTAATGCAATATTCTTAATCTTCATTGGATACTAACTCTACAAAAATTCTTTCAGCTTCATTCTTTCTTAATGCGAATCTTGAAGTTTCAATCTGAACTAAAACAGGATCTCCGCCAAAAACACCTTTAGCGAGTACTTGTAGAGTTTCACCCTCTCTAAAACCTAATAGTTGGAGCCGTTCCAATACGGGATCAGTGGTATGACTGTATTGATTACCTTTTTTGAGATCTCTAATTTTGACGATCTGATTTTGTTTAACTTGAAATAGATTCATTTTCGATACTCTTACTTCAAAGCCAAAATCTTTCGAGCACCATTAAGCACGAATAAAGAAACCAGGATGCCAATGATTAAGTCTGGATAAGCTGATCCCGTCCACGCCACGAGTACACCGGCAAATATAACGCCCATATTTACGACAACGTCATTCGCCGAGAAAATCCAACTGGCTTTCATATGTGCGCCATCTTCTCGATGACCAGAAATAAGATATAAGCATGTCACGTTAGCTATAAGTGCGAGCAGGCCAATAACAATCATGAGCGTTGATTCTGGCTCGCTTCCAAACATGAATCGTCTAATGACATCAATAATCACGATGACAGCAAGTAATAACTGAATCCAACCTGCGAAATGGGCTGCTTTCACTTGATATTTCGCAGCTTTTCCGACGGCATATAGCGCAATACCATAAACGGCTGCATCGGCAAACATATCTAGAGAATCAGCAATCAATCCTGTAGACGCAGCAATAATTCCGCTGATGAATTCTATAAAGAACAGTAGAGCATTAATGCCTAATAACAGTTTAAGTACTTTAGCTTGTCTCACAGGATCAGGTTCATTAGGTATATCGCCTGTAGAAAGCTGTGTTTCATCAAGTTTCGCCCCAAAACCCAGTCCTTCGAGTTTAGCCGTAATTTGCTGAATCCCTTCATTATGGAAGACTTTCAGTTTTCGATTGGGAAGATCAAAAGTAAGACCTTTAACTGCTTCAATATCTGCAAGAGCCATACGGACCATTTGCTCTTCAGCAGAGCAATCCATTTTAGGAATGGTATAGGTACTTGTTTGCTTAGCCTGTTGATTGCTTATATAAGTTTCAGTCTTCACAAGCTTTGCACCAAAACCCAAAGCTTCAAGTTTGGTAGTTATATTTTCATCTTTTTGATTATGTAGAACCTTTAAAGACCGGTTAGGTAAATCAAAGATGAGTTTTTGAACACCATCAATTGAAGATAGCGCCATACGAACCATCTGTTCTTCCGCAGAACAATCCATTTTGGGAACTAAGTATTCACTCATGTAGTGCGAATCTTTTAAAACGTTTTCAGTGCTTAAATTTTCTTTGGGATCAGAACCACAACAGGATTGAGCGGTATCTTCACAACTGTTTGAAGTGTTACAGCAAGGAGATGAAGATTTTTCTTCTTCCTCTTCACCACAACAGCTAGGCGTATTATCACAATTCTTTGAATTGCTTGCTTCTGCAATTGATGGATGATTTTCTTGTTGAGATTTCTTATCTTCGCATGGTGTTTCTTTACTACATCCACAGCCACTCATAGTTATACCCATTAAAAAAATTTATAAACTTTGAATATTAGAATCCCTATAGTTACTATAGAGTCAAGATTTTTTGGAAATACCAACTCAATGCATTTAAAAATTGGTGAACTCTCTAAAAAAACCTCATGTTCAGTATTAACAATTAGGTTTTATGAAAAGGAAGGTTTAATTCCGGAACCCGAAAGAACGGAAGGAAATTACCGCCTTTACGATATAGGCTATGTTGAGCGAATTAAGTTTATTTTGAATTGCCGAACTTTAAATATGAGTTTGAATGAAATTCGTCAATTACTCACCTATAAAGATAATCCCAAGAAAAATTGTTCAGATGTGAATGAATTAATTGACTTACATGTCAGTGCTATCAGAGAAAATATAATCAAGCAACAAAAGCTTATTGAACAATTATCTGATTTAAGAGGTACTTGTGATGGCTTATGTACAATTGACCAATGTGGAGTTCTAAAAAATCTAGCTTGATTATCTAGACCTATGCTTTTTTCAAAAATTCTGTATATCTTTACTTAAGGCTGCAAAAAGTTTAAGGTTACTCAAATTCTGTGATCAGATCTTTGATAGATCTGGACAGCTTCTTATTGGTGTTTTAAATACAGATTTGTGTATGAAGAGAAAAACATTTCTAATCCAGATATTGGTACTCTTATTCACATTCCAGAATATTTGGAGTGTGGCAGAGGCTGCGTGTCTGCATGAAATGCCAAACATACCCAATTCAATACTCTCTAATCCAATCGATTTAGACGAAAAGAGTGATAGTCCTAGTCAAGCACTTTATTCCTTAGAAAACTATAAAGAAATTTATGACTATTGTCAGAAGGTTTGTTTTAACGAAAAGTGCAGTCATTTCTCAAATACAATCGTGATTCAGATTGACCCACCCGATGATTTGAAGCTTAAAACTCATTTTGAGACAGTCCTTACACCATCTTATTTGGGAAGAACTTTTTATAAATCCCCTTATCTGAATCAATTAACACCCCCTCCTGATTTGCCCCTACTATTGGTGGGGTAGTCTTATAAAAGCCCACCACTCCTAATCTCATTATGTGTGGGGCATTTCATGTCAAAAAACAAATTATATCAGGATACTTCTATCCTGAATTTATCCTGGTCAGCATTCCGTACAGGTGTCTTGCTATCCGCAATGATCAGCTTGAGTACTTCTGTAGTCGCCAGTCCTCAAGATTTAACGCTGCGACAAGCCATTGATCAGGTCAACCAGTATCAAGCGTCCCAAAATTTCTGGGAAACGCAAAACAGCATTAATGCCACGAATCTTCAGCAAAGTAAGCTGTTTAAAAATCCTGAACTGTCAGTTGAACAAACGGGATTTGGTTCAAATAATGGAAAAGAGCTTGCCATTGGCATATCACAACCCTTGGATATTTTTGGTGAGCGAAAAGCAAACCAAAAATTAGCCAGTCTCTCTACAGATAAAACAGCACTGAAGCAGAAGATTTATCAAGCGCAAATTGAGCTTGCGGTGAAATATGTATGGTCACAACTGGCCATTGCTGAACTTGAAAGAAACATTGTCAATGAACAACTTCGGGTGAGTGAAGAAAACCTTAAAGCGATCGAGAAGCGCTTTACTGCGGGCGGTATCGCGCAAGTAGATGTGAATCGCGCACGTTTAAGTCATGCTGAAAATATACGCCTTTTTAGACAGGCAGACTTACAGGTACAAGTGGCCACCCAACAATTATCAAATTTATGGGGTACGTCTGATAAGTCATTGCAGGTAAACCTCTCTTCACAAAAGCTCTGGCCAAAATCGACTCATGGACAGGTTCAAGAATATTTAGCGGAAAACTACGTTGAGAAATATCGAGCTTTACTGGTATTAGAGTCTCAAGCAACGGTTGATCAACTAAGAGCAAAGGCACGTCCTAACCCCACTTTAAACCTAGGTGTCAACCGCACCCAATCCTTGGAAAACTCCACACAAAATCAATTAGTAGTCGGAGTTAGTGTACCGCTTAATATTTTCGATCGTCAGCAAAATGGCATAAAAATCGCGCAAGAAAAAATGAACTTATTAGAGCGTCAGAAAGAGTTTTATCTAAAGCAAAATGCGCTGCAAATAGGCACAATTTTAACCGAGTTGCAGGGTTTAGAGCTGCAATTCAAAGTCGTTGACGAGACTCAAATTCCTTTGGCGACTCAAGTTCAAAGTAAGACGCTACAAGGTTTCTTGGCAGGCAAGTTTGCTTTAACCGATGTTCAGCAAGCCACGCTTCAATTACAAGACATCCGTCTGCGTAAAGTCCAGTTGTTACGGGATGGCTGGCAAAAGGCCATTGAAGCAGAAAGTTTGAGCTTAGGCATTAGCCCAAGTGAAGTCATGTCGAAAGATGCTATTGCACAAATCAATCAAAACTTATGGCAAGACATACAGGCCATGCCTGTCATTGGTGGGGGAAATTAACATGTTCGATCTTAAAAACAGCTTAAAAAAACAGAGCGGAAAAATCTCTCAACCTCTACTGATTGGTTTGGTCATCGGCGCAACCGTACTCCTCAGTATTTTCTTGATCTTGTCGGGTAAGAATAAATCTGAAACATCAGATGAACATGCAGAGGAAGAAGGCGCAGAGGAACATGGAAGTGAAGAACATGGCGGTGAAACCGAAGAGCATGCAGAAGGCGTGAGCCTGACGGCCAAGCAACTGGTGGAACAGGGCATACAGTTATCAGCGGTCGATCAAGGTCCGGTGGTTAAATTAAGTTCTTATCCTGCCAAACTCAATGTGAATACGGATCAGCAAGCGCATGTCTCACCGAGTTTTAGCGGTCATGTAGAAAATGTTTATGTAGAACTCGGCCAAAAAGTTCAGAAAGGGCAGCCTTTGGCTACATTGCTTGTTCCTGATCTAGTTGATCAGCAGGCCAATCTTAAAATTGAACAAACCAATCTGGAACTGGCGAAACAAGACTTTGAGCGTGAGCGTCAATTGTGGTCACAGGGTATCTCAGCAAAACAGGACTATCAACGGGCTTATAACAGTTATAAACGGGCACAAATCCAGGTTCAAGCGGCCCAATCACGTTTAAGTGCATTTGGTGCAGTGAATGCTAGTAACGGGCGTTATATTTTAAAAGCCCCAATTTCTGGCGTGATCAGTAAAAAGGATTTGGTTCTCGGGGAAAATGTTCAGTTAGCAAGTCAACTCTTTACCATAGACCGGTTAGATCAGCTCTGGCTTGAATTTATTGTTCCAAATTCTGAAATTGTGGGCTTAGCCCCGAATCAAAAGATCGAATTTAAATCTTTGCAAACTGAAAAGGTCTATAGGGCGGTTATTCAAACCTTAAATACTGAAGCGGATATTCAAACAGGTCGTCTTCAGGTGCGAGCAAAAGTTGAATCGAATGCAACCGAATTACGTCCAAACTTGATGGTAAACGTACAGTTGCAACAACGCAGTGAAAGTACCGCATTACGGGTGCTTAAGTCCGCAGTTCAGAATGTCGATGGAAAAGATGTGGTTTTTGTCGCCACTCAGCATGGACAAAAAGTTGAATTCACTCCGCAACCGGTGAAATTAGGTCAATCGTCTGGGGATAGCCAGTGGATTGAAGTGGTAAATGGGCTTAATCAGGGACAAAAATATGCCGCTCAAGGCAGTTTCTTACTGAAATCTGAGATGGAAAAAGGAGAGGCTTCACATGAGCACTAAAAGCCCTCACATTCCAGACCACGAATCGGTAAAACCTGAAGGGCTGTTTGATCGGCTGATCCAGTTTTCTATTCATAACGCAATCTGGGTCATGCTGTTTATTGCAGCCTGGATTGCTATTGGTATTTATAGTTATCAAAAGTTACCGATTGATGCTGTACCGGATATTACCAATACTCAGGTGCAGATTAACACTTCAGCCAATGGCTTTACGGCTTTGGAAATGGAACAGCGGATTACCTATCCAATTGAGAATGCCATGTCAGGCATGCCGAAAATGGAACAAACCCGTTCGATTTCACGCTACGGCTTATCGCAAGTGACCATCATTTTTGAAGATGGCACGGATATTTACTGGGCCAGACAGCTTATCAACCAGCGCTTGCAAGAAGCAATGGGAGAAATGCCTGAAGATGTGCAACCTAACATGTCGCCTATTTCGACAGGTTTAGGTGAAATCTATCAATGGGTGATTAAAGCCGAACCAAATGCTAAAAAGCCGGATGGAACCCCTTATTCGGCGATGGATTTACGTGAAATTCAGGATTGGATTGTAAGACCGCAATTACAGCGCGTAAAAGGCGTTGCGGAGATCAACAGTATCGGTGGCTTTAATAAAACCTATGTGGTTGCCCCTGATCTGAACCGATTGCAACAATTGCAAATTCCTTTGTCTGATTTACAAACTGCCTTAACAGAGAATAATGAAAACCGTGGTGCTGGCTATATTGAGAAAAATGGACAACAGCTAACGGTTCGTGTTCCCGGCACTTTAAACACGATTGAAGATATCCAGAACATCAGTATTACCAATAAAAACGGCTATCCTATTCGGGTGGCAGATGTCGCCAATGTCTCAATTGGTCATGACTTAAGAACAGGGGCTGCAACCTATAATGGTGAAGAAACTGTATTGGGTATTGCCATGATGATGATGGGAGAAAATAGCCGTACCGTTGCTCAAGCCATTGATGAAAAGGTGCAATCGATCCAGCAATCGCTACCTAAAGGTGTGGTGATTGAGACTGTGTATGACCGTACGCATTTGGTTGATCGGGCGATCAAAACCGTTCAGAAAAATTTGATTGAGGGTGCAATCCTCGTCATTGTTATTTTATTTCTCTTTCTAGGTAATTTCCGTGCTGCGCTGATCACGGCTTGCGTTATTCCACTGTCAATGCTGTTTACCTTGACGGGAATGGCAGAGCAGAAGATTAGTGCAAATCTGATGAGTTTAGGGGCACTGGACTTCGGTATTATTATTGATGGTGCAGTGGTTATTGTAGAAAACTGTATCCGTCGGCTAGCAGAAGCTCAGAAGCTGAAAGGTGGTTTACTTAGCCGTTCTGAAAGATTTAAAGAAGTCTTCTTGGCTGCAAAACAGGCGCGTCGTCCTCTCATCTTTGGACAGTTAATTATTTTGGTAGTTTATCTACCTATCTTTACCCTGACGGGTGTAGAAGCCAAACTTTTCCATCCTATGGCAATGACGGTTGTACTGGCTTTAATTGGGGCCATGATTTTATCTGTCACTTTTGTGCCAGCCGCAGTTGCCCTATTTGTCACTGGAGAAGTCAAGGAAACCGAAAGTCGCTGGATGCATTGGCTTAAAACTAAATATGAATTGCTTTTAGATAGAGCCTATGAGCTTCGTTTATTTGTGACTATTGTGGCTGCCTGTATTTTAGTGCTTACGGGTGTGCTAGCTACTCAAACAGGTAGCGAGTTTGCACCTCAACTGGGTGAAGGTGATTTTGCTGTTCAGCAAATGCGTTCCCCAAGTACAGGGTTAGAACAGTCACTGAGAATGCAGGAAAATACTGAAAAGTTACTGTTGAAAGAATTTCCTGAAATTAAAGCAATCTTTGCCCGTACCGGTACAGCAGAAGTGGCCACAGATGTCATGCCACCCAACATTTCAGATGGCGTGGTACTGTTAAAACCTCATGATGAATGGCCTGATCCAAAACAAACGATTGATGAGCTTCGCCAAAGAATGATTACTTTCTTAGCGACATTGCCGGGAAATAACAGTGAGTTCTCGCAACCCATTGAACTGCGTTTTAACGAGTTAATTTCAGGGGTGCGAAGTGATGTGGGTGTCAAGTTATTTGGCGATGATATGGAAATTCTGAATCGTGAAGCGAATAAGATTTCTCAGAAAATTAAATCAATTTCAGGCGCGACAGCCGTTAATGTAGAGCAAACCAGCGGCTTACCCTTGTTGAATGTAGAAGTTGATAAGTCCAGAGCAGCACAATACGGCTTGTCGGTAAGAGCAATTCAGGATCTGGTGGCGACAAGTGTCGGTGGTCAAAATGTTGGAACCATTCTACAGGGAGACAAGCGTTTTGATTTTGTTATCCGTCTAGATGAATCCCAGCGTAGTCCCGAGCAGTTAGCGCTACTTCCTGTTCAATTGCCAAATGGTGGTTTAGTCCAACTGCAAGATGTTGCACGCGTTGAAAATATCCTGGGTATTAATCAGGTCAGCCGTGAAAATGGTAAACGTCGGGTGGTTATTACTGCAAATGTAGAAGGACGCGATTTAGGCTCATTCGTAACAGAACTTCAGAGCACGTTATCCAAACAGGAATTACCAAGCGGTTATTGGATAGATTATGGCGGTCAATTTCAAAATCTGATGTCTGCAAAAGCGCGTATGCAATTGGTGGTTCCGCTCGCATTGTTGACGATCTTTATTTTATTGATGGCTGTATTCCATAATATCAAAGAAAGCTTACTGGTCTTTAGTGGTGTCCCGTTTGCCTTATGTGGAGGCTTAATCGCGTTGTGGTTGCGTGACATTCCATTATCCATGTCAGCAGGGGTTGGCTTCATTGCACTATCGGGGGTGGCTGTACTGAATGGCTTAGTCATGCTCACCTTTATCAAAGAGTTGCGACAGCAATATGACCTTTATTATGCAACGTGGCAGGGTGCAATTTTGCGTCTTAGACCTGTGCTGATGACCGCTTGTGTTGCTTCGCTTGGGTTTGTTCCGATGGCTTTGGCAACCGGGACTGGGGCAGAAGTACAGAGACCTTTAGCGACTGTAGTCATTGGAGGAATTATCTCCTCTACCCTGCTTACATTGGTTTTACTGCCTGTACTGTACCGGTGGATGAATGAAAAGAAAGCTTCTTAATCCATTAGATTAAGCAATTTTTAGCAGAGATATTGGGTCTGTCTCAAATATCTCTGCTAATCATGGATTAAATAAGGAAAATTTTATGTCAGAACATCATGATCATAGCCATGCGGTTGTTACTGAAGGAAATAGTAAGAAATTAATGTTTGCTTTGGGTTTAACGACTACTTTTTTAATAGTAGAAGTTGTCGCTGCTTTTATTACCCAAAGTTTAGCATTACTGTCTGATGCCGCTCACATGTTTACTGATGTAGCCGCATTAGCTATTGCTCTTGCTGCTATCAAAATTGGTAAAAAAGCCGCAGATGATAAAAGAACTTTTGGCTATCAGCGATTCGAAATTTTAGCGGCTCTGTTTAATGCAGTGATGCTTTTTGTGGTGGCGATATATATTGTCTATGAAGCTTACCAACGCTTTACGCATCCTGCTGAAATTCAAAGTGTTGGAATGATGATTGTCGCAGTCATTGGTTTGGTCATAAATTTGATTTCAATGAAAATCCTTTCTGCGAGTGCTCAAGAAAGTCTAAATGTGAAAGGCGCATATTTAGAAGTCCTTAGTGATGCACTGGGATCGATAGGCGTGATTATCGGAGGAGTGGTCATTTATTTTACCCAGTGGATGTGGGTAGATACCGTAATCGCTGTGTTAATTGGCTTCTGGGTTTTACCTCGAACTTGGGTTTTATTAAAACAAAGTATCCATATTTGGCACTGTTGCAAATAACCACGAATGGTAAGCTGAAGACTGTTTTAGCTAAAGGTGCAGCATATGAATCCTTTCCATGGTCGGCATTTTCAGGGCGAAATCATTCTTTGGGCTGTGCGCTGGTATTGTAAATATGGCATTAGCTATCGTGAACTGCAGGAAATGCTGGCCGAACGGGGTGTGAATGTTGATCACACGACTATTTACCGTTGGGTTCAACGTTATGCTCCTGAAATAGAAAAACGTTTACGCTGGTATTGGCGTAATCCTACAGATCTGAGCTCGTGGCATATTGATGAAACCTATGTAAAAGTGAATGGACGATGGTCTTATCTGTATCGTGCAGTCGATCAACGTGGCGATACCATTGATTTTTATCTTTCTTCTAGACGTAATACCAAATCAGCATATTGTTTTCTTGGAAAAATKTTAAATAATGTGAAGAAGTGGCAAATTCCACAAGTGATCAACACGGATAAAGCACCCACATATGGACGTGCTTTATCACGGTTAAAACGGGAAGGTAAATGTCCACCAGACCTTGAGCACAGGCAGATTAAGTATAAAAATAACGTGATTGAATGTGATCATGGCAAGCTAAAGCGGATCATCAGGGCCACATTAGGATTCAAATTTATGAAGACGGCTTATGCCACAATTAAAGGTATTGAAGTCATGCGTGCACTACGTAAAGGACAAGCATCGTCATTTTATTATGGTCAGCCTCAGGGTGAAGTGTGTCTAATCAACAGGGTTTTCGGTCTCTAAGTACTTTTTAAAGGGAACATCATCGACTCAAATCTCTATTTGCAACAGTGCCGATCACAGTACAATTTATCGTTGGGTTCAGCGTTATGCTCCAGAAATGGAAAAACGGTTACGCTGGTATTGGCGTAATCCTACAGATTTACATTCATGGCATATGGATGAGACTTATATCAAAGTGAAGGGGCGATGGACTTACCTGTATCGTGCAGTTGATCAACGGGGTCATACGATTGACTTTTACCTTTCCGCTAGACGGAACAGTAAATCAGCCTATAGTTTTCTAGGAAAGATCTTCAATACGGTGAAAAAATGGCAAATTCCACGGGTCATCAATACAGATAAAGCAGCGACCTATGGCCATGCTTTATCACGATTAAAGCGAGAAGGAAAATGTCCAGTAGATATTGAGCACAGGCAGATTAAGTATAAAAATAATGTCATTGAATGTGATCATGGTAAGTTAAAGCGAATCATCAGGGCCACATTAGGATTCAAATCTATGAAGACGGCTTATGCCACAATTAAAGGTATTGAAGTCATGCGTGCACTACGTAAAGGACAAGCATCGTCATTTTATTATGGTCAGCCTCAGGGTGAAGTGTGTCTAATCAACAGGGTTTTCGGTCTCTAAGCACTTTTTAAAGGGAACATCATCGACTCAAATCTCTATTTGCAACAGTGCCGTAAATTTGAGAATGAATCTGTACGTACAGACTCATTCCCTATCTATAAAGATATTAGAAATAGCTACATAGAGTTTATTTCTAGTTTATTCAAATTAGTCGTTCAAATTAGGCGTTACTACGGATGAACAATAATTTTTACAGCAGACTCATTATTATGAATCAATGTTTCAAAGCCTTTAGAAACAAGATCATCTAATGCAATCCGTTGGGTAATAAAAGGTTCTAGATTAATCTTACCTTGCTCAACCAAACGGATAGTTTCCTGATGATCATTTACATAAGCAATCGTGCCACGAATATCTAGCTCTTTCATCACCACACTATGCACATTAATTGTGGCAGGATGGCTCCAAATAGAAACGATAACGACTACACCAGTTGGTTTCATTGCTGCAACGAGTGTATCCATGACTTTATTGACACTACTACATTCAAAAGCGACATCTACACCGCGGTCTTCTGTAATTTTCATTACCTCAGCAACTACATCAACCTTAGATGGGTCTAGTACATAATCGGCAACACCCGCTTCTATCGCTTTTTCTTTACGTTTTGCACTCAGTTCAGTAATGATGACCGTGAGACCTTTAGCCTTTAAAATAGCAGATAAAAGTAAGCCTATTGGGCCTGCTCCACCAACCAGTGCGATATCGCCAGCTTTTGCGCCACTTCTGACATAGGCATGATGACCGACAGATAAAGGTTCTATCAATGCTGCTTGGTCTAAAGGAATATCATTTGAAATAGGATGTACCCAACGCCGCTGAACTGCAATTTTTTCAGAAAGACCACCACCGCGTCCGCCTAAACCAATAAAGTTCATATTTTTTGATAAATGATACTTATCATTGGGGCCAGTCGGCACATCGTCAGCAATGATGTAGGGTTCAACTACGACATGTTGCCCAATTTGGATATCATCTACACCCTCTCCAACTGCATAAACCACGCCTGAAAATTCATGTCCCATTGTTACAGGTGCAGATTCTCCCGAAATTGGGTGTGGGTGACCACAAGGTGGAATAAAAATAGGACCTTCCATGAATTCATGTAAATCTGTACCGCAAATACCACACCACGCAACTTGAATTCCAACTGTGCCTGGAAGTACTTTCGGTTCAGGGATATCTTCAATTCGAATATCCCCTCGGTCATAAAAACGAGCTGCTTTCATTTTATATTCCTTATATTGATGTTAACGGTAAACCATTCTAGACGTAATACCAAATCAGCATATTGTTTTCTTGGAAAAATTTTAAATAATGTGAAGAAGTGGCAAATTCCACAAGTGATCAACACGGATAAAGCACCCACATATGGACGTGCTTTATCACGGTTAAAACGGGAAGGTAAATGTCCACCAGACCTTGAGCACAGGCAGATTAAGTATAAAAATAACGTGATTGAATGTGATCATGGCAAGCTAAAGCGGATCATCAGGGCCACATTAGGATTCAAATCTATGAAGACGGCTTATGCCACAATTAAAGGTATTGAGGTCATGCGTGCACTACGTAAAGGACAAGCATCGTCATTTTATTATGGTCAGCCTCAGGGTGAAGTGTGTCTAATCAACAGGGTTTTCGGTCTCTAAGTACTTTTTAAAGGGAACATCATCGACTCAAATCTCTATTTGCAACAGTGCCCGATGGACTGCATCTACTCGTAGACTCTACAGGCATGAAGTTTCTAGGTGAGGGCGAATGGAAACGCAAGAAACATGGAGCTGAATATCGTCGCCAATAATGACGTATAAAGTTTTATCTAATTTTTCTTTTTATCCAATTTAAAATTAGGTGCGTACACGGCCTCAACTTTCAATAAAGTATAAAAGGTGTTTGTGTAGGCAATACCCTTACTTTTGATAAGCCAAAAGAAAGCAAAAGCCTTTGTTACCCATACATAACATCCCTATTATGATGGATAACGTGTGGCATCCCTGCCACACTCGTGTATCCAAACGTTGCTTAAATTAAACTATGTAATAGTGGCGACATAAAGGTGCTCTTATCGCTATATATTAAAAACTTAGTGGAACACTGTTTCTAAAGCTTTTAAACCCACTTTGGGATCAAGTAGACCGTTGTAAATTTCAGGGATTTCACGTTCCACCCCAAAAAATTCATAAATGGCAAGCATCGCCCCACGAACTGAATATTCCACAGTAAAGACCACGTCATCTTCAATTTCCACAAACTGTCCAAGGAAAGCAAAGTTTTGTGAGCCTTGTGGAATTACCTGTGGACGATCCCCCGGTTTACGGCAGGCGAATAGGGCAGAGGCGTATGGCATCATGGCGGTAGTAACATCAGTCGTTGCCAAAACATGATCTAAAATGTCGTCAAAACCGAGCTGTTTAATCAGTTCTGTTAGGATTTCTTGCCCCGTGGCTTCGGACATTGGTTTTTTGATGTAATCGCCTATATGGTCAATTTGGAAACCGTAGCCCCATAAGGTATATAAACCTTCAGGTAAGTCGGCAAAGTGTGGCTGTGCAGGAACCACGATGGATAAATGCCAACCCGACTCATACCAAGTCATGAGTGCGCCTGTGCCTGGTTCATTGCCTGTATAGTCAATAATACGTTTAAGTAGCACGTCATCTTTCATGGTCAGAGTGAAAGACTCCCACTTATGTTCATCGACATTGCCATAAAAAGTCATTGGACGGCCAAAGTCTGGGGCTTTTTGTGCCAGCGTTTCCCAAAGCGTCCAGCCATGATCTTCTCGATGACGAATAAGGGCAGGCACGTCATGATTACCGCCATAACGTGAGTCTGCTGTAATAGAGCCTAAAGTGAAAATAGCTAAATCATTGGCTTTCAGATTAATTTGCTCTGAGCCTTCAGGCAATTGTACATATAGGCGTGAAGCGTAGCGTTCTTGAGTTTCAGCATTGGTAATGAAGTCTGCATCTGTGACATAGTGTCCAAAACGCACATCGACGCCTTGTGCGACTAACCAACGCTGTAGGGGCAGAATCATCGAGTCATATTGGTTGTACTTGGTACGTTTCACACCCGCTAAGGTATGAATGCGTGGCAATTCTTGAATAAAACGCAAGAAATAGCGTCTTAACTCTGCTGCACTGTGCCATTTTTGAAAAGCGAAAGTCGTGCGCCACATGCGCCAGAAATTGGTTTCAAAAAAGGTTTCATCAAAAAACTCATCAATGCGGCGACTGCCAATTTTTTCTTCTTTTGAAGCTAATAGGCGCAGCATCTGTGCACGATGTAGCGTATTCAGACCAAGCTTTGCTGCATCCGCAATGACATGTTCGGCATCAATCAACCGTGCATTGGCGTGGGTTTTCACTTTTTCATTAAACTCACGACATTCTTCACGCACCGAAATGTCTGGATTTTCCAAAGATGGAATACTGGAAAATAAGTCCCATAGGCACAAATAAGTTTCATCGGTCAGCATTCGCCCACCACGTGTTACCCAAGCTTGCGCGGCATGCGGTGTATGTCCACCATCCATCGAACCACCTGAAATATCGAGTTCTTCTAAAATATGGATATTTTTGGCAGGGACTTTGGCATCACGGATTGCAAATGCAGCAGCAGCCATACCTGCGATACCACCACCAATAATCCAAAGATGGGACTGTTGTGCGTCTAATGGGGTGCGCTTCTTCTTTTGCATGGTTCACCTTTAATAATGATGTTAAAAACTATGAAGTATAAAATGTGATTTAGAAAAACCTTAAAAATAGTATGACTTTTTATATATTAGGACTTACGCATTGACGGATTCAAAAAAGTATTAAAATACTTTATAAAGTATCTGTGATCAGACGAATTAAACATGCTTCTACAGCAACTTGTACATTACCCATTTATATGGGCTTTCTCATGACAGAACCGAACTCTATTAGCTGCACACAACTTGCCGAGACTTATAATATCTCGCATGATAGTGTAAATCGCTTTCTAGAGCGTGAAGACTACACACCTCACGACCTATATCAAGAATCAATTCAACATATTGATAATAATAAACTTATAGTCAGTATTGATGATACTGTTTTAGATAAACCATATAGTCAACATATGGACTTGGTTAGCTATTTTTGGTCAGGCAAACACCACCGATCCGTCAAGGGTATTAATCTCATTACCTTGTATGCGACAGATCGAAATGGTCAAAATATTCCAATTAATTTCCGAATTTATGACAAATCTGAAAGTAAAACCAAGAATGATTACTTTATGGATATGTTAAGTGAAGTACTCAGTTGGGGTGCAAAGATTCAATTTATTACAGGTGATAGTTGGTATTCATCGACTGGAAATCTAAAAACCATAAGAAAATATGGTATTCGATTTATGTTTGGTATCGACTGTAACCGTAAGGTTTCCCCAGAAAAAGGACAATGGTTTCAACTGCGCTTATTGCCAGATTTCCATCAGGGTCAAGTGATCTGGCTCAAAGATTTTGGCTTTGTACAATTATTTAAGACTCAGTTAAAAGAACAGCAGAGGTTTTATATTGTGCATCAAGATGAAGATGATTTATTGTCCTTTGAAGGTTTTCATGAATTACATTCAAGTCATTGGAAAATAGAGCAATATCACCGGGTGATTAAACAGGTTTGTCATATTGAAAAGTTTCAAGTAAGACGATCTAAACTGATTTTGAATCATATTTTTTCAGCCTTGATGGCCTACGTTGAGATACAAAAGAACCAGTTTGAGCGGATCTTTGAAAATATATATCGTTGGCAGAAGAAATTATTTAGACCAATTATCAAAAACTTCATTGATGACTTTATTCTCGATAAAAATCATCTGCTACCACAGAGAATCTATAAGTAATAGTGCGTAAGTCCTATATATGAAAAATGTATGAAATGGGAAGCAATTTACTCATTATATTTTGTAATCAAAAAAATGTAAGTAATGGTTATTTTTAATACACATTTGTATTTTTTTTAAAATAAAATATGATTTAAGTAATTGATTTTATTATTTTATAGAGTAATCACTCTATTTTGATCATATTTGTTTGTGTCTGAAGAATGTGTTTGAAACTAGGCTTTCTATTGATCATTAAAAGATATAATTGAATAATAGATCTCTCTTTCATAAATCAAAAAACGAGCACCTTTTTGATTGATATTTGTACTCTAATTTTCTTAGCATTCGTGCATAATCTGCGGATGAAATACATTGATTCAAAGAAGCTTTCTGAAACACAGTTTAAGCGATATACAGGCATCTCATGGTCAACCTTTTATTTAAATGGTTGAGCAATTGCAGAAGCATGTTCCAGCTAAAGGCAGACCACCCAAGTGGCACTGTTGCAAATAACCACGAATGGTAAGTTGAAGACTGTTTTAGCTAAAGGTGCAGCATATGAATCCTTTCCATGGTCGGCATTTTCAGGGCGAAATCATTCTTTGGGCTGTGCGCTGGTATTGTAAATATGGCATTAGCTATCGTGAACTGCAGGAAATGCTGGCCGAACGGGGTGTGAATGTTGATCACACGACTATTTACCGTTGGGTTCAACGTTATGCTCCTGAAAT
>NZ_NEGD01000013.1:0-103618 GCF_002135245.1 Acinetobacter sp. ANC 4218
TTTTCTTTCACAAGCAGAGTGCTTGCCTTATGCAAATGATCTTTACGACTATTTGCAATCTTGGCATGTAATGCACGAACACGTTTTTTATTCCTTGCTCGTTGGGCAATCCTTAATTTCTTTTCATATTTTCGATAGAATTTAGGATTTGAAATCACAGTACCATCTGAGCAGGTGGCTATATCTTTTAAGCCCAGATCAATCCCGATCGCTTTGGTGGCGGTAGGTTTCTCAGCTTTAGTGCTATCCACAACAAGACACACATACCAGCGCCCACGACTATCCTCAACAAATGAGCCTGTTCTAACGCTGTATTTGCCTATACCGTAGCTATCCCTCAGTTTGAATTGATGCTTGCCATATTGCACATATCCATCAGCATATTTAATCGCTACTTTTTTAAAAGGTATCCAACCAAGTGAACGTCTTGCCGATTTCTTATTGCTTACACGCCATTTCAGCTTTGCTTTCTTGTGCTGTCTTCTTTTGTCAACATATTCTTCTGTTATCCTTTGCACTGTTTGACTATGTAAACCACACAGTTTTGAAGTTCCTTTTGTGTATTTAGTCATATCAAATGCTGAGAAAAAGTCACCTGTTCTTTTCAGGTGTTTAAAACTTAAATCATTCACATAATTCCAAACCAAGTTCACCTCAGATGCTAATTGCTCTAGCACCTTGCAATGTTTGTCTTTTATGCGTAATTTAAGCGTTTTCATAGGCTTATATTAGCTCATGTTAAATTAAAAGTATTGATTCTTAAAAATTAAACGACATTTCATGTCGTGTCGCTTATATCTCTGACCTGAAGGACAGAGTTTTACGCTTGATTTGATAAAAATAACGGTCTTCAGCCGTTTGTTTCATGAGCAAATATTTAGGAACTTTTATAAGGAGAATTTGTATGAAAAATTTTAATGTCGAGAATGATTTATGGAAAAAAGGTCTGATATCCCAAACGAACAATCAGGATACTGGCCAAAATTAAAAACAGAATGCGAATAAAGCCGCTGCCATATTTCAATGCAGCCCGCACACCGACTATTGAACCGACTACATTGGCGGCAGCCATCATCAACCCCAAGCCAAACAGGACATGACCAGTAGGAGCAAAAAAGCTCAGTGCAGCAAGGTTGGTGGTTAAATTGGCGACCTTGGACAATGCCGAAGCATGCAGAAAGTCCGCTTGCAGGTAACGGATAAAAAAGAAAATGAAGAAACTGCCGGTGCCCGGACCAAAAATGCCGTCATAAAAACCAATCGCGAGGCTACCTGCAGCAGCCAGCAGCAAGATTTTCGGTGTCAGTTCCTGCCGCACATGTACTTGCCCAAACTGCTTTTTCATAAAGGTATAGATAGCAATCACAATCAGCATCACCAGTACAAAAGGACGCAGCACTTCTTTGGGAATCATGCTGACACAAGCCGCTCCGGCAAAAGAGCTGACAAAAGCACAGCTGGCAATAATCGCCAGCAGCTTCCAGCGCAATTTGACTTTACGTACAAATGAATAAGCTGCCGATGCGGTACCGCAGATCGATGACAATTTATTGGTACCAAATACCGTCGCAGGCGACAGTTGCGGCATCGCATTCATAATGGCCGGAATTTGAATTAATCCGCCACCTCCTACTGCTGCATCAATCGCACCGGCAAAAAATGCAAAAAACAGAAGGCTTAAGATAATTTCAATTTCCATATATTTATTTCAACAATTATTCGAGATTTAACACACGTTTCGGAACCAGACGTTTACTGTCGGTAATTTCGGCCAGACCTAAACATTTTTCACCTTCAAACACCAGCACTTGAGCTTCAGCTGCATGTTCAATATTGCTTTCCATGCCACGGCTAAAATATTCAGCACGTCCTTCAGGCGCCTGAACTTTAGGGAAATGATCGACCGGTGCATAGGCAGGCAACAACAAAGCCTCACGCTCTTGCTCAGTCAGGCTCTCCAAATACTCGATCGTGTATTCAGGAATCAGGTCAAAATGACCGGTTTTAATCCGGTGCAGATAAGTCAGATAACCATATGTACCCAAGGCTTGGGCAATATCTTCGCCCAGTACACGAATGTAGGTGCCTTTAGAACAGGTCACATCCAGGCTAATACTATTTTCAGTAAAAGAAAGTAATTCGATGGCATAAATATGAATCGGACGTGATTCCCGTTCAATTTCTATCCCTTTACGCGCCAACTCATACAGCGGACGGCCTTCCTTTTTTAAAGCGGAATACATCGGCGGCACTTGCTGAATATCGCCGACAAATTTTTCCAGCACCTGGGTAATTTTCTCTTCAGACAATACAGGCACAGCCTGTTCCAGTAACACTTCACCTTCTACATCACCAGTGGTGGTACTGTGCCCCAAATGAATGGTGGTCTGGTAACGCTTGGTCGAATCAAGTAAATAGTGGGAAAATTTGGTTGCCTCACCCAAACAGATGGGCAGTAAACCTGAGGCCAGTGGATCAAGCGCTCCGGTATGTCCGGCCTTTTGTGCCCGATACAACCAGCGTACTTTTTGCAAGGCCGCATTTGAACTGAGACCCAAAGGCTTATTCAGTAAAAATACACCGCTGATATGCCGGCGTTGAATTTTAGGTGACGTTTTTTTCATAGTGAAAATCAAACAAGTTCAAACGGCTGCTATGTTAACAACCGCTTGTCATTTTTTACAACTTTTCTACGTTTTATTCACTTTCTTTATGGCAAATTGAATTCAATTTTAGAACCTTAAAAAACACAATAAAGAAGGTTGCATAGGACATGCATAAACATCATAAATTATGGATTATTTTGCTTGTTATTATAGTGTGCTTGGCTGTGCTGTTATTTTGGCTCGCACCTTCCCAATCCACAGCAGAACAAACAGAAACTGTTCAAAATACTGAGGTGCAGAATCATCTCTTAACATCGTCTATACCAGCCCCTACAGATCAGAATCAGGCTTTCGTCAGTCCTAGCCAGCAAGACACTGAAGTGAACTGTCAGTTACGTCTGGACAATGCCAACCGTTTAATCGTAAATGAGCAGACCCGCAACTGTTTTGAATATTTCATTACCCAGTATGGCGAAAAAGATCTTAAACAAATTAAACATGATTTTAAAACTTATATACAGCAAAACTATAAGCAACCCGCTCTAGGGCAAATTATTGATTTGTGGAATCGCTATATCAATTACCGGGAAAAACTGGGCGATTTGCAGCCTCCCAATATCGACAAGGAAGATCCTCAATATTATCAAAGTATTTTCGCCAATATGAAAAATCTGCGTAAACAGTTGTTCTCTAATTACGAAATTGAAGGCCTATTTGGTACGGAAGACACCTACCATGAATACACTCTCAATCGCATGACCGTTCTGGCAGACAAGAGCTTGACCGAAGCACAAAAAGCACAAAAACTAAAAGATCTTTTTAACCAGTTACCTAAAGACTGGAAAGAAAACCTCGAACAGCTCAATAAACTGGAAGACCTGCGCAAACTTACGGCAGACATTAAAGCCCGGGGCGGTTCAGCACAAGATATTCATCAGATGCGCATGAATCTGGTCGGTCCTGAAGCCACTCAACGTTTAGAGGCTTTAGATGAACAACGCAATGACTGGAAAGACAAGGTCAATCAGTATCTGGATGAACGGGACAGCATCATGAAAAGCGGCATGAGTGATGAAGCCAAGCAGGAAGCCGTGCAAAAATTACGCACCCAGCATTTTAATAAACCACAACAACAACTTCGAGTCGGGACTTTTGAAACCATCCATGATCAGGGAGGAAAATTACCGTATGGCGATTAATCGCACTGTAAGCCAATAAGAAGATTAGATTAATCAACTTATGGCTGTACTGATATGAATAAAAACAAAAATATTTAAGGAAAAAGTTGATGAAAACTTTAAAAAGTAAAAAAACGACCATGCTTGCTGTCATGATGACCCTGATACTCGGGCTAGCAGCTGAAACACAGGCAGCAAAAGGAATTTTGCAAATTCAAGAAACGGTCAAATCTGACTATGCAAAGACCCGGTATCCCATTGTCATGACCCATGGCTGGTTAGGCTGGTCACGCATTGGCGATGACAGTTTCAATATTGATTACTGGTACCAGATTTTGCCTGATATGGCACGCAATGGTTCAACTGTTTTTGCCGCGCAGCTATCCCCTGCCAATACCACCGAGTTCCGTGGTGAACAGCTAATTGCTCAAGTCGAAGAAGTACTCGCAATTACGGGGCAGGATAAAGTGAACCTGATTGGCCACAGTCATGGCGGTCCAACCGTACAATATGTCGCAGCGGTAGAACCACGATATGTGGCATCAGTCACCGGCGTGGGCGGAACCTATCGCGGCTCTAAGGTCGCCGATGATATTCAAAGCAATACGATTAGCCGCACTGCGTTCAATATTTTGGGACAATACATTATTGGACCACTGATGACTTGGGCTCAGGCCAATCCGGACATTCCCGTGAACTTTGATGCTTCAATGAAGTCTCTGACTGAAGTGGAATCTGCAAACTTTAATAAACGTTTCCCCACTGCTGCTTTGGCTTCAGACTGTAACCAAAGCGGTGCAAAAGTCGATAAGAATATTTACTACTATTCTTGGGGCGGTACAGCTCAAACCACCAATCTTCTGGACATTGATAGCATTCTGATGCAACTCGGTCCACTGTCTTATGGCAACAAAGACAATGATGGCATGGTGGCCCGTTGCAGTTCGCATATTGGTCAGGTCATTCGTGACAATTACAATCTGAACCATACCGATCTGGCGAATATGATGTTTGGCCTGAAAGGATTGTTTGCTCCTGATCCGGTTGCCCTGTTCAGACAACACGCCAACCGTCTCAAACTGCAAGGTTTATAACAACTAAAAGCATCAGAAATCATATTCTTATGTATTTTCTTTATCGTTCAGGACCTCACTTAACGATTGGGTCAGAGCTGCAACTTTTAAATCATGCGCTGAGTCTGGTATTTAGCACCCCGGATTTAGCATATGCAGGGATACATAAAACAAAAAAAATGAGGATTTTTTATGAAATACGGACTATTACTCGCTGGTTTACTCACCGGCACACTATTGGGTACTGCTCAGGCATCCAACACCTCACAAGTGACAGCTAAAGCGGTCTCAACTTATGCAAAAACCAAATATCCGATTGTTTTTAGTCACGGTATGGCAGGTTTCATTACCGTAGGTACAGACCAGTTTGGTCTTGATTACTGGTATCAGATTTTGCCCGACTTGGCACGAAACGGCGCCAATGTCTGGGCCACCCGTGTATCGCCATTTAACTCGTCTGAAATTCGTGGTGAACAACTGGTACAACAAGTCGAAGAGATTCTGGCATTAACCGGGGCAGAGAAAGTCAATCTGATTGGCCATTCGCATGGCGGTCCAACTATTCGCTATGTGGGCGGCGCAATGCCAGACAAAGTTGCCTCCATGACAGGTGTAGGTGCTCCAAATACAGGCTCGCCTGTGGCAGACCTCATTTTATCTGCTGAAGGTACAGCTATAGAAGGTCCACTGGCAGGTATCATCAATTTTGTTTCCAAAGCAATTACCTGGGCACAAGGGCTTGACCCGAAGAGTTTTCCGCATGATTCACTTGCAGGAGGAACAAGTTTAACCCGTGCAGGCGCTGCACAGTTTAATGCCAAGTTCCCTATCGGTCTACCCACCACACCCTGTGGGGAAGGTAAACTTCTTGACAACGGCATATACAACTACTCCTTTACAGGTACCAGCACTGTGACCAATGTACTTGATCCGGATTCAGCCTTACAAGTAACCAGCTGGCTAATTGATGGCGGTAAAGAAAATGATGGCCTGGTGTCACGTTGCAGTGCCAAGTTTGGTAAAACCATCCGCGATAACTATAACTGGAACCATTTAGATGAAGTCAATCAAGTATTTGGTCTTAAATCTTTATTTGCACCGGATCCGGTAGATGTTTACCGTCAGCATGCCAACCGTTTAAAACAGCAAGGCTTATAACCACTCAAATTTCAGACATAAAAAATGCGCCAACAGGCGCATTTTTTTACTCGTATAAAACTTACAATTAAGCTTTAGTTTTACGAGCTGGTAATTTTTCACGAATACGTGCAGCTTTACCAGACAATTCACGTAGGTAGTAAAGTTTAGCACGACGAACGTCACCACGACGTTTCACTTCGATACCAGCAACGATTGGTGAGTGAGTTTGGAATACACGCTCAACACCAACACCGCTAGAAATTTTACGTACTGTGAACGCAGAGTTCAAGCCACGGTTTTTCTTAGCGATTACAACGCCTTCGAACGCTTGTAGACGTTCACGGTCGCCTTCTTTTACTTTTACTTGGACAACTACTGTGTCACCTGGTGCAAAAGCTGGGATGTCTTGTTTAAGCTGAGCATTTTCAACAGCTTGTACTAAAGGATGCTTACCACTCATGGGGTATCTCCAATAATGTGGGTCAGAAGAGGTCTGATATCCACTGGGACTAGAGGCTAAAGCGCATAGGCCCGATTGACTTTCCCTTCATGCTTGACCGCTTCAATGCATAAAGAGCCTATTAAATACTTCAAGCGACATGCTTGTCGTATATTTGCGTAAACTGAGCTTATTTACTCTGTTCTTGCGAATCTTTGAGCCATTTTTTTTGCTGCTTGGTCAACTCTACCTTTTCAACCAGCTCAGGCCGGCGTTCCAAGGTGCGTTGATAGCGCTGCAAAAACCGCCATTTTTCAATATTTGCATGATGCCCGGATTTAAGTACTTCAGGCACATCCAAACCTTCAAAATGGTCTGGCTTAGTATATTGTGGGCAATCTAACAGACCATCCACAAATGAGTCTTGCACGTGAGATTGTTCATCTGACATGGCACCCGGAAGTCTCCGGATAATACTGTCCAATAAAACCATCGCAGGCAGTTCACCGCCCGACAATACGTAATCTCCAATTGACCATTCCTGATCAACATAATGCTGGATCAAACGTTCATCGACGCCTTCATAACGTCCACACAACACAATCAATCCGTCATATTCGACAAACTGCTGTACTGCAGGTTCGTTTAAGGTTTTTCCTTGTGGCGACATATACACCACAGGAACCTGATCACATCCTGCTTGCTTTGCAAGCTCTTTAGCATGGTGAATTGCTTTAGCCAGAGGCTCTGCCATCATCACCATACCAGGACCACCACCAAATGGACGTTCATCCACTCTTTTGTAGTTGCCCTCAGCATAATCGCGAGGATTAATACAAGTGACTTGTACTATTTCACGTTTTGCCGCACGCCCGCTGATACCGTAGGCTGTAATCGCTTCAAACATTTCAGGAAAAAGCGTAATGACTGCAAAAAACATCGCAGACTCCTCTATTTTCCTGCTGCGTATCCTTAAAGGATTAATAATCTACGCCCCAATTCACGTAGATACGACCAGCTTCAAGATCAACTCGCTGTACCACATCTTTATGCCACGGAATCATACGCTCTTCAGCATCAACGCTATCTGGTGTTGCGTGAACCACCATGACATCATTGGCACCCGTCTCAAACATTTCATGGATTTTACCGAGATTGACTTCCTGTTCAGCGTCATCCAAACCTAACACTGTTAAGCCTTTCAAATCTGTCCAGTAATACTCATCCATACCTGCTTGTGGAAGCTGCGATTTTGAAATCCAGACATTGGAGCCAACCAGTTCGTCTGCGCCAGTGCGATCACTCACACCTTTTAGCGACACAACCAGGCCTTTGCCATGTGGTTTCCAACGTTTTACATCGACAATTTGCCAACCCGCCTTGGTCTCAATGTACCAAGGCAGATAGTCAAAGATGTTGCTCATGGGTTCTGTATTGGAATAGACCCAGAGCCACCCATTTAATCCATATGCTGAACGTAACTGTCCAATCTGAATACGATCTTCGGGAACATTCTGTGTTGGTGTCATGGGCAACTACCTAATTTATAAAAAATTATGCAGCAACTGCAGCTTTCTTAGCTTGAGCAGCTAAAGAAGCAACACGTTCAGAAGGTTGAGCACCTTGTGCTACCCAGTGAGCAAAACGGTCAGCATCTAAACGAAGTTTTTCTGCTTTACCTTGGGCTGTAGGGTTGAAGAAACCGATACGTTCGATGAAACGACCGTCACGTGCATTACGGCTATCAGTCACAATGATTTGATAGAACGGACGTTTTTTAGCACCACCGCGTGCAAGACGAATAACAACCATGATAGAACCTTATAGTTTTTACGGATTATCCCTGCACCGACCACCGATACATTTCAAACCCCTTTCATAGAGGGCAGTATTTTACGTGAAGTTTGCCCCGAATGAAAGATCATTTTTTGTTTATCCACAGTTTTGAATTTGGATTATTTGCCGTCCCAGTTTGTCGTAGCAGAAGGAATACATGAGGAACCTTTTGTCCAGCACTTTTGACTATTATGATTCAACACTACTTCTCCATTCCCCACTTGTGCTCCTTCAGGTGTTGCCGTTAAGGTCCAAGTACCAGCAGAGACGTTTGAAATTTCTAACTCATATAACTTTTTTGCTGAATTTGGATAATCTGGTGAAATTCCCAGGTCCGACAACGTTATCGGTTGCCCAGCTTTTAAATAGGTTGAATTCAACATTTTATAACGCTGCAACACTGAAGCAACTCGCGCCAATTCAGTTTGCACATCTATACGGTTAGATTTGATCACATACTGCGTATAAGCTGGATAGGCTATTGCAGCTAAGATGCCAATAATTGCCACAACAATAAGCAACTCAATTAAAGTAAAACCATTTTTATTCTTTACCATGATTGACTTCCACTCGGTCCAGTTTCATCCCAAGGCTCACATTTAAAATCAACATCACTTGCTAAATGCGACTTACATTTCAAGCCATTACTTCCCATTAAAAAGTAATAATCTTTGGGATCACCTGGTGGTGTAACTTTAATATACCAGCCTCGCCCCTGCACGCCTGAAGTCAAACTTTTTGAAGTGTCATCAATATCATAGATATCTAAACTATATCCATCAGGCATTTGCACAGAGTTCGCAGTAAAATTTCGGTAATTAAAATTTCGAGCACGATAATTTTCAAGTTGTTCTGAAACTTTAAGAATTTCTTGCTGCACTTTACTTTCAGTGCTTTTCCGCACATAACTTTGGTAACTTGGTAAAGCGATTGCAGCAATAATCGCTAGGATTACCACCACAATCATAAGTTCAATCAAAGTGAATCCATTTTCTTTATTCATTGAATCCCCCCTAATTAACGTTCATACCAACGTTGTGAAATAAACTTCGTTTTACCTTGATACGATTTTAATGGTTTATCTGTCGGCAAATTCAGTACTAAGCCACGTTTCGTGTCGATACCACCAAAACTAATACCTATATTACCTTTACCCAAAAATATATCGCTCGGTCTTTGCTCTACTTCAGTTGAAGTTCCTTTCTTCACAACACATTGACCAAATGGCAAACAGAATTGAGCAACATTACTTTCTCCACGCACGCCACCCGAACAGCCCACATTTGTAATATCTTTCGTTGCATCAAAGATGCTGACATAGAGATCACTATCAATTGCTACTGGATCATTCAAGATACGTTTGCTATTACCAGGCACATAATACCACCCCCCATTAGAAAGAGGCACAAACGAGTTCCCATCTACATTTTTAATTAGGCGCGTTCCACCACTCGCACTTGTTTTTACATCTTTGGTATAAAGCTCTGTTGAAGAAATACTGTCTTTTAATACCATAAGATTTCGACGTGCAACATCTTTATCATAAACAACATACACAGCATCTGTCGCATTATCCTTAGCTGACATCGGATAACTTAAGTTACCTGATCCAATTGAGACCGCCCCAAATGTGGTATTATTCGAGTTATGAATGGTGAAGGTTGGTGTTGAATAAAATCTCGGTGCATCTGTTCCAGACATGTCTAGTATTCTTACCACATGTTTTGCGAAGTTCTCTCCTTCGCTGCCTGAAACACCTGCATTAATGTGGTTACTCAGATCAACTCTCCATAATTGACCACCTAAATCACCAAAATATAGGTGATCCGTTATACCGTCAGCATTACGATCAATCGCTTTAATTCCTCCTACTACACTTTTGTTTAAATTTGCATGATAAGATTTATTCGTTGATGAGTTAGCGGATCCTACATTCGAACTTGCCCACCAAAGTAACGTGCCATCATCTGCATCAAACATGTAGATCCCTGCGCCTTCATCAATTTCTGAAGAATTGTAGTCCACTGAGGATTCATAACGTTTATCATATCCCCCACCTACTAGCATCACAAGCTTACGTTTACCTTGCCAATTTACCCAAGTAATTGTGGGTTTGGACCAACTCTGACCCATACAACCAAGTGGGTTAGTTGTACTACAAGTACCAGATGGTGTAATTTTAAATTTTAATTTTGGTTTACCTGTAGTTGAAGTAACACCTGAAAGATCAAGAGCATAATAACTCTTACCTCCCATTCGTAATCCACCATACAACCATTGCTTACCGCCATCTACAGTTACAGTAGGATTTGTATTTGTAACGCTAGTCAATTTAGTTACATATTCAGTATATGCAGTCCATTGACCATCAATTCCATACTTCAATTCAGAAATTTGATTATCTTGTGATAGAAAAGCTTTGGGTTGACTTTCAATCATTTCTGAAGGAACAAATGCAAATACTTCCTTTCCTGCATTACTATCAGAACCATCCTTACCAGCACGAACAACATGAAGAATCCCCTGAGTACTACCATAGACTATCAAATCATCTCGGTTAGTATAAGTTAAGACATTATTTTCATAACTTGTTGTACCTTGTTGCGTTAATAAAATTGGTCGTGAATGCATGACTGCACCCATTAACCAATCTCTTTCCACTTTTTGATTAAGCACCTGTTGCAATTCATTTTGATAAATTTGTTCTTTAGGATATAAATCAATGTTATAAGCTAAATCTTTTCCAACTGGATAACCCAAAAGTGATAATAAATAAGCACGCTTAGGATCTTCTTTAAATTTATTAGTACTTGTTGAAATAAAGTCATCACGCCCAATCTGAGTTAACTCACCTGAACTTATGCTGCCTAATATATTTTGGTTAGCATCAATTTTATCTTGAACAATAGTCCTATCTGTAAAAATACGTCTTTCCTTCGGAGAACGTGTAGCATCATACCCCAAAGCCATTTGACTCAAAGCACCACCAACTTTCACATTGAATGTTTGCTTAACCCCATTTACTTCCTTATTAATAAGTTTTTTAATACTAATATCTGCCCAGTAATCATTAATATCATCCTTCATCAAACCATTTGAGTTTGTGATTGTTTTGGAATCACGATCATATAAAACACTGTTTACAACTTTATATTTTTTTAAATTGCCCAACCATGTCGATACACCGGATGCACTTACAGCGTCTGGCTTAGGATCAAATTGTGGGAAATACCCCCATGGTTGAATATTTTGCGTATCTAAAGCATCAACTGGAATAGTGACCGAACCTGTAGTGACAGGAGGAATATATTTATCTAGATCTTTCAAGAAAGCAATCACACTTGCAACAACGGATTCAGAATTATTACCAGAATAATATTTTCCTCCCCCCAATGCTCCCCATTCTTTTGCAGCTGCGACATCATTCGCATAAATACCTGATGTTTCGCCCAAAGTACTACCAAAGCCCACTACAGCAGTTAGAATAGAAACACCTTTAGGATTATTTAAAGCTTGATTTGTATCGCTCACAGTTCCATTTTTTAGACGTTTAGCTAAACCAGCCATACATTGCCAGTTCGTTTTTGATAAACTATTCGACTTCCATTTATTACATGATGTCTTGTTTTTATTAAACTCCGCACAATCATCATAAAAGTTGCGACTTGCTGTTAAATCTGTATCAGTACACTCAAAAGCCGAATCATTCAAAGCAGATTGTGTTATTTCTTGCGCACTTGTGTCATTTGAATACTCAGGAACACCATCAGTTAAAAAATAAATTCCTTGTGTATTACACTGTTTATCTTTATCAATTTGGCTAGGATTTTTATAAGCACTACTGGTCCTAATATCGCCTTCACTCGATTCTGTAAACCCTGTACCCGATTTACCCAAAGTAGACTGCCCCAACAAATACGCAGCTACTTCTGCATAAGCAAAAGCAGTGGGAGTACCGCTATTTGCTGTCAAAGCATTCACTTCACGAAGTAGTTTTTTTCGATGCGTTTCATAAGCAATTCCTCCATATGTGGTAGTCGTTGTATATGCCCAAGATGAGTTTTGTAAAGTAGCACTTTTGGTTTCAACCTTTTTAGACCGAGTTTGTTTTCTTGTACATCCTGATGATTTACACACCTGACTCCCTGGTACAACTTCTGGATCACCCCAAGAACCATCTACTGGACCAGTAGTCGTAGTATTACCATTACTCACCGAACCTTGAATATAAGTTGAATTGACAGGCGTAGGAATGGCTAATGGAAAGTCTAACGGCAATTTGCTACTAGCAACCCAAGTCTTACAACTTAAAGTAGCATCATTATTCCAATCAACACATTCTTGGGCAATGATATTTCCTTGTTGTTGAGCAGCACCATTAAGCACCCAATCTGTTCTTGTTGTTATATCTGCGATTGGTGTTCCGGTTGAAGCTGTCCAACCTGTATTTAAATCACCAGGAGTCCAACCTCCTGTAGATTCATAATCACCACAAAAGAATATGAATACACAATCTCTTTTACTATTGGAGGTTTGTGTTCTTATTTGATCTTGAGTTGATGTCTTGGTGACTGTCTCAGTTCGACTAATATCTTGCTTATAATTAATTATTGTTCTGTAAACTGAACGTTGACCTGAAAGAGGAGAAGGCCCACCTAAAGGTTTTGCCTCCAATTTAATTCGCCCTGTCTTGTCATTAAATGTTGAAATACCAACCACCAAGCTATCAGGCAATGGTGAAATCCCTTTACTTGAATCTCCTTGTAGCAAAGTAATCATACCATCTTTCAAACTTTTTAGACGATTTTCGTTATATGAATTACTACCAGGATTCATACTACCAGAGACATCCAACATAAACATAAGTGTGGTTTCACTTGATTTCGGTGCTTTATAAAGCTCGATATCACTTGCATAGCTTGGTAATGCCGAACAAATAAGTGATGTCATCGTTGCAGATTGAATGGCAACAACCAGTTTTTTATATTTCATTTTCATCTCAATCTCCCCAATTCCTTAACTTTTTGATGCATAGCTAATGACGGCATAATCCATAACCTGCTGGCTATAAGGCACTCCAAGGTCACTAAAACATTCTGCAACAGTTTTTTGATTTGGATATTTAGTTGATTTGTCATTGATATGAAGTTTAAAACAATCATTAATTTGAGTTTCAAAACTCGACCACCCCGAACCTGTGCTGCTTGCAGCTCCTGGTATAATTGTTGTCACAATAATTTGAATAGGCTGGACTTGATCTAATTGTACTGTGGATGTATCCGTACCCAACGGATAAAATTTAAATGGCACATCAGTTTGTAAACTGCTTTTTTTCACAGCAACCTGAGAAATCATGAAATCCCGTCCGCTACTGTAATCACTTGATGCATATTTACAAAACCCCGTTACCCCAAGCTCAGAATTATTCACTTCTGTTTCATTTGAAGGGTAAATTATACTGGCGTTTTGCAGGCTAAATACTTTTTCTTGGGTTTTCGGTCTATAACAGAACACCAATTCCTTTTCTAAAAAAGCATCAGATTTCACCATTCCAAACAAACCCAATGAACTCAAGTTTTTCTGAAAAGTAGCTGAATCTTGATTATCCCGCTCAAGAGAGAAAAATACAGCATCTGCCGTTTGCCTCATCAGGCTTTGAATTTGGCTGTTTGTTGCAATATTTAAACCTACTAGACTTTGCTTGACAGCTAATGTACCTATCAGGATCATAAATATCAGCACAAACAAAACAACAATTAATGTTGCCCCTTTTTGATAAAGCTTCATTTATAGATCCTCCATGAGACCATAACCGTTTCTTAAAGCTATTGTTTGGCTTACTACTTCACGAGCATACTTTTCCTTGGCGCTTGAATCAGTTAAAGTCACGTCATTATTCAAGACTTTAAATGCTGTTGGCAAAGTATCATTACCTGCTATCGAATCATATCCGCGGACCAAAGCACCCAGCTGGACAGACATAATTCGAGGACGCGGAGAGCCATTTTTTGTTAATTGATTGTTGACCCCCATGTACTGATCGATCGTCATATAACTGAATTCATCTGTATTATTCTGCTTGACACCCAATAACACATGAAAATAATCGACTCGGCGCATAATGATTTGGCTTCGTTGCCCTAAACCTGAAATTCCAGTTGGTAATTCTGCTGTTTCTACCATCGTTTTATAACGCCCAGCATCACATACCAAAGCTAAATCTGAAGTTTTGCCATCTGGGCGCAAATAATAACGTTGTACAACAAATGTACCTTGATTTATCTCTTCTTGTGTAAAAGCATTGCCTTCACAGTCAAATCCATTAGGATCAAATGCTTTATATTGAATCACTAGCTGATCACTAGCTTGATCTACATTGCTTGGCCCCACTTTTGCTAATGTAAGGTTTGCAATATTTACAGTGCTATCAGTCAAATTTAAGGGAAGATTTGCTGAGTGAACTTGCGCTTCTTCAGGGGTTAATGATGCATAGCTTTTAAGGCTGGTCAAAACAATTCCACTATATTTATTGCGGTCATTAATAACGGACAAATCTGCATCTAAATTTGCCAGCTTAATATCTTTAATTATAAAATTAAGCCCAAAATTGCCATTATCCTGCAATTCACCCAAATTTTTTTGTAAACTGTAATTAATGCTACCCGTTAAAAATAACTGTAGGGCAGCCCCAATTACTATTAGGCCAATGACTAAAGCAATCATTAATTCAACTAATGTAATACCTTTTGAATACTTCATTAATATGCCTCCAGCACAATGCACTTTGAACTCGCCAAAAAACTGCCATTGTTCGTGCAGCTTGTATCTGAAGATCCATCTATAGGTAAAGTTTCATCCCAAGCAACAAATACACAATATCGATTGCTAGCACTACCTGGACAATCATTCAATGCTACTTTCATTCCCATTGTATATGCTTTAAATAGAATCTGGTTTACATCTTCCTTAGCAAAATTTTCACTATTACATTTTGCTGTATTTGCACAAGAAGCAGAATAGCTTGTGATGTAATATTTACCAGCAAGTGCATTTGCATAAGCATCCACCAACTTGGCATCACTTCCCTTTCCAACAATGATAGATTTAGAAAGACCTTGTTTATTGGCCCTCATTCTTTCTGATAAATCTCGCGCCAAATTCATTGCCTGAATACGCTTTGACGCATCCATAGAAGCATCCATTGCCCGTATTTGCAGCATTGCAAAACCTAATACACCAATCGATAAAAGGAGCAATGCAACAATTACTTCAACCAAACCAATACCTTTTTGACTTAATATATTCATTATGTACATTTCCCCTCAAAAGCTGATTTGGCATTTGATGAAACACGACCAAAACTCGTTAAATAAATAAATCGATCTACTTGATTTCTTGTCAACTTGATTTCTAAATTTGTTGGCAAAGTAGCAACATTCCCTTGAGGTAAAAAAACAATGGTAGATAATGGGGTGATTACTGATGTCTCCCAACTACCACTATTGCAAGTTCCTTCATTAAAGCTTAAATCAACATCTTCAGGAATACTCCAATAACGGTCAGTAGGAGTATCTGTTCCTGATGTGCCTAAATGAATAGTAATTTGTTTGCGGCTCAAAACGGCATCAGATCTTGACTGTGTAAGAGCTTTCTCAAAGTCAGTGGTGGTTCTTTCTATTTGTCTTTTATCGATCGCTTTACTCATATTTGGCGCTGCAATCATAGACACGATTGCTATTACAGCTATTGTCACCATCAGCTCAATTAAAGTAAATCCACCACTTTTATGCATAACCTTCCTCTAGGCAACAAAACTTTACCCTATTTAAAATAATATCGAACTTAATTACAAATTAAACACACAAAAGGATAAAAGGCATAAAAAAACAGATAATTGCCAAAATACAATTATCTGTCAATTTTTTAAAATTTTCAGAATGTTAAATCATTCACGCTTTAAGCTTGAGTTACAGGAATACGTAACTCTTTCGGCAAACTAAACGTAATATTTTCTTCACGACCAGCCAGTTCTTGCGGCGCTTTGGCGCCCCAGTCCTGTAAACGCTGAATCACTTGTTTGATTAAAATCTCGGGTGCCGATGCACCAGCAGTTACCCCAATTTTGGTATTTTCATCAAACCAGGCCTGATCAAGCTGATCGGCATTATCCACCAAATAGGCATGTTTCCCCATACGTTCCGCCAGCTCGCGCAAACGGTTTGAATTTGATGAATTAGGAGATCCGACGACTAAAACCACATCACATTGAGTTGCCAAGTCACGTACCGCATCTTGGCGGTTTTGCGTGGCATAGCAGATATCATCCTTACGTGGCCCCTGAATATGAGGGAATTTTGTACGTAAAGCATCAATCACTTTGGCGGTATCGTCAATTGACAATGTGGTCTGAGTGACAAAAGCCACTTTTTCAGGATGCTGTATTTTTAAAGCCGCTACATCCTGCTCATCTTCAACCAAATAGATTTCACCACCATTTTTTTTGTCATATTGCCCCATGGTGCCTTCCACTTCCGGGTGACCTTCATGACCAATTAAAATGGCTTCCGTTCCTTCACGCGCATATTTGGTCACTTCTATATGCACCTTGGTGACCAGCGGACAGGTGGCATCAAAGACTTTTAAACCACGACGCTCCGCCTCAATTTGTACCGCTTTCGACACACCATGTGCACTAAAGATCACGATATTGTCATCGGGAACTTCATCCAGTTCATCAACAAAAATTGCACCGCGCTGACGTAAATCATCAACCACAAACTTGTTATGCACCACTTCATGACGCACATAAATAGGCGGATTAAAGCATTCCAGTGCCCGGTTGACGATCGCAATTGCTCGGTCGACACCTGCACAAAAACCACGTGGATTGGCCAATACAATTTCCATAAGATCCTCAATGTTCACCCGAAGTTGAGCGGAATAATTTGAAATAAATGCAAACAAACTACGATCAGCTATTTAGTTTGACCTTAGTCTGCTCTAAAATAGAGAAGATATTTTATCATATCAGGAAAAATATCATGTCGGGTCTCTTGTTTGTCGTTTCTGCTGCATCTGGAACAGGCAAAACATCCCTCGTTAAAGCCCTTCTCGACCGTGTGACCAATCTGCACGTTTCTGTCTCTCACACCACGCGTGGCCAACGTCCCGGTGAGCTTGACGGTATCCATTATCATTTTTCAACAAAAGAAGATTTTATTGCCTTGGTTGAGCAAGGCGGTTTTATTGAATATGCAGAAGTGTTTGGCAACTATTACGGTACGGCTCAAGCGACTGTAAAACAGCAGCTTGCCAAAGGACATGATGTTTTACTTGAAATTGACTGGCAAGGTGCAGATCAAGTCCGCAAACTTTTTCCTGAATCCAAACAAATTTTTATTTTACCGCCTAGCCAGTTTGATTTGCGCCAGCGTCTATCTAACCGTGGCACTGACTCCGTTGAAGTGATCGAGCGCCGCTTGGGCTGTGCAGTTGAAGATATGCAGCAGTATACAAACTTTGATTATGTCATTATTAATGATGACTTTAATAAGGCACTGCATGATCTTGAATGTGTGATTATTGCCAATCGTTTAGTGATTTCACAGCAGGCAACCCGTCATCAGGAATTGATTGAAAAATTAATTACTCCTGTTGAACCGTGATTAAAACTTGAGTCTGCAGGCAAAGCATTTTATACTGTCGAGTCTGTTCAAATTTAATATTCAAACGAGAATTCTTATGGCACGCGTAACCGTTGAAGATTGTTTAGACCATGTAGACAACCGCTTTGAGCTTGTACTAGTGGCAAGCAAACGCGCGCGTCAATTGGCACGTCAAGGCATTGAACCAACTGTAGAGTGGGATAACGACAAACCAACTGTGGTTGCTTTACGTGAAATTGCAGTAGGTCATGTTTCTAAAGATATCCTGAAACAACGTGATCAAGACTATCAAACCTCTAGCCTTGACCTTGCACTGTCTGCAAACAATTTGAATTTAGATGGCTTTTCTTTCCAATAAGAAAAAATATCGTAAAAAAGCCTAGTTTTAACTAGGCTTTTTTTATTGCACAACTTTAATATTGGCTGAATAACCGTTATAACATAAGATTAAAGATAGGTGATTTAGGATTTATCTTTTTGCTTTTTTAGACGAAAAAATTGACAAGTCATGCAATATGCTTTTCATTAGAGCTCTAGCGATTTAAATTGTAAAAACTGAAGTAGTAAAGGTGTTATATGCCAGGCCCACAGGTCAGCCAAGCCAAACAACAGCTCAAAATTATTATCGATGCGTACTTAAGTGCAAGTGATGTCGAGCGCGTGCTTGTGGCCTGCGATTATGCTGATATTGCCCATGACGGCATCACCCGTAAAAGTGGCGAACCTTATATCCTGCATCCGATTGCCGTGAGTAGCATTCTTTCGCATATGCGTCTGGATGCCGAAACCCTGATGGCCGCCCTGCTGCATGATGTCATTGAAGATACCGACTTTAACAAGGAAGACATCGCTGAAAAATTTGGGCGTACGGTTGCAGAACTGGTCGATGGTGTCACCAAACTCAGCCATTCCAGTGATAAAGAATACAATAAAGCCGCATCCTTCCGTAAAATTCTGCAAGCTACCTTACAAGATCCACGTGTCATTATTATTAAACTGGCCGACCGTTATCACAACATGACCACTTTAGGTTCGTTGCGCCCCGATAAACGGGCACGTATTGCTCAGGAAACCTTTGATATTTTTGTACCTATGGCACGTATTGTCGGCATGAACGAGATGGCGGACAACCTGGAACATCTATGCTATCAAAATCTTGACCTGGATATGTTTAACAATGTTCAAGATGCCTTATTACAAACCAAGCCTAAACGTTGTGAATATCAGAGCATCTGGGAAAAGAACCTGACTGAACTGCTACAACAGCACCAGATTACTGGCCGCATTAAAAAGAAAAATAACAATATTGAATTGCTGCGTCACTTTGTGAAAAACGATATTGATCTGCAGGAGCTCACCCACAGCCATGCTTTTGAAATTATTCTGCAAAGCATTGCCGACTGTGACCGCTTGGCAGAAATCCTGCGCGAAAACTTCCAGATTCTGCATTATGAAGATCATATCCGCCGTCCATTGCCGGGTGGCAACCAGTCTTTAATGATGCGTTTAAAAGGCGAGAAAACCACGCTCTCCCTAACTATTCAGACCGAGCTAATGCGTAAAGCCGCCCGTTTCGGCGTCGTATTGGGTGAAAATGCACCGCAAGCCTGCCGTTCAGCCATTCAAGCTTCCATGCAGAACCTGAATGTATTGGTGGATGGCGAATGTGCCAAAACTACTTTTAGCGATCTGTTGGATTATTTACATCAGGAAAAAATCTGGGTGTATACCCCACATGGCCATTTGCACGAACTTCCCCAAGGGGCCACAGCAGTCGATTTTGCCTACTCAGCCAGCCTGTTTTTAGGTAACCATGCTGTCGGGGCAAAAATTAATGGGGAAACCCGGCCTCTTTCCACACCACTGGTGAGTGGGCAAGTCATCGAGATTATTACTGATGTCCTGGCGACACCAAATCCAGACTGGCTCAGCTTCATTAACACCCAAAAAGCGCGTCGTGCCATCCAAAATATTTTGCGTGATCAGGATATTGAAGAACAACAACTGGTGGGGCAGCAAGCGCTGAACCGTGCGCTGAAGCTGTTTAATCGCTCCATCAAAGATTTAACCGAAGCAGATTGGATCGATATATTGCAATGGCGACATATCGAATCTAAGGAACACTTATTTGAACAGATTGCCGTGGGTGACCTGTTACCTCAATTAGTGGCTAACCACCTGTTTGCACAAGGACAAAGTCTGGATAACCAGTCTTCTACCCGTCTTATTCAAGGCACTGAAGGTGTAGATGTCAAATATGCCCATTGTTGCAACCCTGTACTTGGTGACCCCATTCAGGGACATCTCTCACGTCGCGGTTTAATTGTGCATCGCGCACGTTGTCATAATCTGTTGCATGAACAGCATCTGCATCCAGAAAACATTATGCCCTTGCACTGGACATCTGAAGATGTCGATGACATCAGTTTCACTGCTTATTTAAGTATTGACATGCTGATGAATGATGAACAGATTTCTGACCTGATTTATCAATGTCGGAAAGAAAAAACCGGTGTAGAAATGGTTCATGGCCATGAAGATAAAACCTACGTGCATATTGTGGTGCATAACCGTAAGCAAATTGCGCAGATTATTCGTGATTTACGTATGCACTTCGGTTTTCCACGCATTAGCCGCTTAGCCCAGCCTATTAATATTGCCGAAGCATCTAAAGCCAGTTAATTCAAACATAAGCAACTCTTATTGAACAATTTACGCTATGATGCATAGAGATGATACAAGGAGAAATCGATGTCCCGCCAAGTAATCCATACTGAAAATGCACCTGCAGCCATTGGTACATATTCTCAAGCAATTTTAATTGAAAATACCCTATACCTTTCAGGTCAAATTGGTTTAGATCCTTATAGTATGGAACTGGTTGAAGGCATTGAAGCGCAAATTCGCCGTGTATTTGATAACTTAAAAGCAGTCTGTGAAGCAGCCGGTGGCTCATTGGCAGATATCGCCAAACTCAATATTTTCCTGACTGATCTTTCCCATTTCCAACTGGTTAACCAGATTATGGGTGAATATTTTGCCCAACCTTACCCTGCCCGTGCAGCATTAGGTGTAGCCAGCTTGCCTAAAGGGGCTTTGGTGGAAATGGATGGTATTGTGATTATTAATAAATAATTTTCAATCAGTTATAAAATTGTACAAAACACCACCGATCAAGTGGTGTTTTTTATTTAAAAACTCAATCACAATAGATAATATTTCAAATGAATTTCATTGACAAAAGATAATAATTATCAATAATATCACTTATCCCATTTCACTCTTGTGTGGCGAGTTCAAATGTACATATGCTTATGTCGTGGTATTACCGATCAAGATATTAAAAATGCTGTCGCAAATGGCGCAGAAAGCTATCGTGAAATTCGTAACCTGCTTGATTTAGGTACCTGTTGTGGTCGTTGTGCACCTGAAGCACGTTCCATCATTAGTAAAGAACTTTCAGAAATTGCAGCTCGTATCTCCGTAGCGGCTTAAAACCCGATCATCCTAATAACAAACTGAATGATCAAAAGATCATTTTCTCCCCTCCCGCTTATGCCTCTCGGCGGTTTTTTTATGCATGCCGTATAATATAGCGCCCATTATCATTCTTGATTGCGATTTTCATTTGCTGTTCAATAAATTACTCGCCATTGTGTAGCTTGTTGTTTAAGATAATTGAAATAATATTTTTTGATTGCCTGACATATAGCTAAGGCAGAAATTGTTAATGGAGAACTTATAATGAAAGGCAATCGTGATGTCATTAATCAGTTAAATCAGGTGCTTTATCACCAGTTGACTGCCATTAACCAGTATTTCCTGCACTCACGTATGTTCAATGATTGGGGAATTGAAAAGCTGGGCTCAGCAGAATACAAAGAATCGATTCAGCAAATGAAAGATGCCGATAAAATTATTGAACGTATTTTATTCCTTGAAGGCCTGCCTAATTTACAAAATTTAGGCAAGTTGTACATCGGCCAGCATACAGTTGAAGTCCTAAATTGCGATGTACGCAAAGTCAATGAAAATATTGAGGCCCTGCAAAAAGCGGTCAGCCTGGCTGAACAGGAAATGGATTATGTAACTCGCGATCTGGTTCAGGAAATCCTGGAAAAAGAAGAAGAATATCTGGATTGGACCACCACCCAGCTTGATCTGGTCGAGAAAGTGGGCATCGAAAACTATATTCAAAACCAGCTTTAAGTTTAAAAACAGCCAGTCAATTGACTGGCTGTTTTATTGATAAGATTCGCTTTTTTTAAAACCTTACTGCTTCACAACAGGCTGGGCCAATGATGCATAATCCAGATCAACTTTACGTAATTTTTTTAACAACCAGAGCTGATGCTTGGCTTCCTGCTCATAACCATTAAAAGCCAGTATTTTTGCATATTTATACAAATCATAGGTAGTCGGATAATTGAGCACCATCTCCCTAATTTCCTCAAGCTGTTGTGCACTCACCTTGCTATAGGGATTCATACGAATCCAGTCTATACGACGGTTAAATTCTTCCAGCAAATAAACCTGATCCTGATTGGTGATTTTTTCCGGTGTTTTTTCATAGCGTAGTGTTTGATTGAGCTTAGGAACCATCACTGCATAATCTCGCACAATCAAAATCAACAGCAAGAAAAATAATCCGTAAGCAACGCGCATATAATTGGGTGAAAGGGTCAGGATTTTGGTATCAGCCTGTTGCGACTGA
Organism: Acinetobacter sp. ANC 4218; assembly: GCF_002135245.1. Classification (NCBI taxonomy): domain Bacteria; kingdom Pseudomonadati; phylum Pseudomonadota; class Gammaproteobacteria; order Moraxellales; family Moraxellaceae; genus Acinetobacter; species Acinetobacter sp. ANC 4218. The sequence goes on from NZ_NEGD01000013.1 coordinate 22,652, forward strand.
ATCAGACCAATAATGAAACCCACCGGAAGCAGGAAATACGCATAGTACTGTGGAAATTCCAGCATGGAGTGAATCAATACTGCACCTACCATTAAAATCCCGATCACGGATTCAACTGAATTGACCTGCTTATTTAGCTTATAACCCCAATAACCAAAGTAGGCCAGAAAAGGAAGTCCGATAATGAGACCGTTCCACAAGATAAAATCGAGAATAAAGTTATGTGCGCTACGAATCCATACTGGCCCCTGAAAATGATCACTAACCAAAGTATACGCAACACTGGTTTGGTTCCAGCCATAGCCAAACCATGGACGGTCAGCAATGGCATGCAGCATTTGCTGCCAAATGACTAAACGCGACATATCTCCTGTTGCACGTCTGGCGACATCAACAGCTTTAACCTGTATATCCAATAATTGCGTTAAATAGCTCCCAATGACGGGCAATACTAGGACGAATGCTATGAATACAGCCAACCATGCCGCCAGGTAATGCCTTTTAATATGGATATAGCCTTTAAATTGCTGATAGGCTAGATAAACCAGAATAAAGACACAAGCCACCCAAGAGGTTCGGGATTGGCTTAATGCCACACTCATCAACATAATGAATGCTGTAGGAACTAACCATTTGGTCTGAACTTTTTTGGTTTCATATAAATATAAACAGGCCAAAAGAGACATGAGTAAAAAAGTAGCCATATTATTTGGCTGGGCAAAATTGGCATAAGGACGCACAGCACGTTGCATATCCACCATTCCGGGAATATAAGCATCCAGGGTGAGCCACTGACAAATGGCTATCACACCCGTCGCTGTTCCAGCCATGAGAAACACATAGCTGAGTCCGTTAAAAATGCTAGTCCGGTCTGCTTTCTCGCTCGATAGGTTATAGCCAACCACCATGCTCAGCCAGAATCCAAGTACAAACAATGTACAAATAAGGGCTTTATCAAAGAAAAAGAGCTCACCTGCTCCATACTGAACCAAAGGGATAACCGCGAAAAATAATAACGGCAGGCTGATCACTGGCAATTTAATTTTGTCTTTTAAATAAATGGCAGCAAGCGCAAAGAGAGATAAAAAAGCAAAAAGTTCACCCGTATAGGTAACCCAAGGGCGGTAATGGATAGGCAAGAGCCAGGCGAGGGAGATAAAGATGCTAGCTAAAAGCAATAAGAAAAATTTCATGATTAAATCAGTGAAAATAGAATAGGTACATGATAATAAAAAAGCAGATGAATTGATAATCTGCTTTTTATTCGGGTTTAAATAGGTATTTTTGTCATAAATATAAATTTTAATGCCACGGTCTTAAATCTACAATTTTAACCACTTCTGCTTTTTCTTTGTTAATTAGAACGACCATATCCTGAACAGGAGCAGATAACGCTATCCACGCATCCGCTTGAGGATATTTTTCAATCAATTTATCCACAGTATCTTTATTATTATATTGCTCTAATAAAGCCAAAGGCAAAGCACTTAACTGCATTCTCCTCTTTACATCGGCAATATTGATATAATAGGCGGGATAACGAATAATCGAATTCGATTGCGGTTTTGTTGCACTATTTAAAAGTGTTTTTTGTGCAGGAACTGAAGAAAATTGGGTCGCAACAAAAGTAGGCTTAAACCAAGAAGATTGTTGGAACTCTGCTTTAGCTTGATCAATATTTTTAGCTTCAATATCGCTATTTTTAACCACTGTAAAATTTAGAGAATCAAATACAATCCATGCAGGACGACCTTGTGCAAGTGTATAAAAACCATATGAAAATGCGCATATCTGTAAAATAATAATTGTTGCAAGATCAAATTTTAATGTGTTTTTACCTTCTTTATAGACCAATAAGCCAAATAGTGGTCCAATGATTACATCAATCACCAATAACATTAAAAATAGTGGTATAACCCCAACCGCTTTTGCCAGTGGGGTATCGTACCAAAAGGCAAAAATGATAATACTTGCACATAAGGCAATAGCCAGTGAAACAGATAAATGACCAAAGAAAAATTTTGTGCGTTTAGACATTCCATCTAATCCTAAATAGTATAAAACTGATTTCAAAGAACATATTAGAAATTAAATTTAAAATGATTTATGAAAGAGGTTTAATATTAATAAATCTCACACAGTACCTTTTCATTAATATCACAAAAATTCTAGCATCTGTACCTTTAACTGTAATTGAACTTGCAGATATATAGTAACCTTTATCCATAGGATCAGCACATGACACATCGCTACAGTGAATTAAATTAGTTGTAGCTAGAATATTTGATATCAGGGTTTTGAGCCATTTTATTAGAAACTACACTAAAGTAAGAAAAAAACTTGATTTCTGATAAATATAAAGCATCATTCGCTTTTTTCGTATAATTTTGATAAGTAGCAATTACAATCGCAGCAATAATACCAATAATTGCAACTACGATCATTAATTATTTAAATTCCGATTATGAGCAATTACAGGAAGATCATGAAAAACTGCTAGAAAAGGTGAATTCGCTATTGTTAGAAAATTTTGTTTATTACACTATATCAATAATTGTATGCTTTTTTAGCTGCTGAGCATTTAGCTTTTTCAAGTACCTAAAGCGTGCATTTTGACATCTCACAAAATCAACAAAACTGACATTTTTTGTCACTTAATTACACAAATTTACTTTATGTATTTTTAGAATTTTTAATCTATTAAACAATGTATTGATTTCATGTAGAATAATTAGATAATATGCTTTGGCACACTTTGTGCAAACTATAAACTAGCTTACAAAGCTTATAATTAAATTAACAAAACATTTGTGGAGAATGTTATGAACGCTCAAAAAGGCTTTACGCTTATCGAGTTAATGATTGTTGTTGCTATTATTGGTATTTTAGCTGCAATTGCGATTCCTGCTTATCAAAACTATACGAAAAAAGCAAATGATGCATCTTGCTTATCTGAGATGAAGTCATATGCATCCTTAGTAGTGGCTGAAAAAATTTCACAAAATCCTGATTTAGCTAATATTCCAGCTGCTGATAGCCTTGTACATTGTACAGGTGTAACAAAACCAGCAGATGCTGATGCTCTAGCAGCCGTGACAACACTTACAACAGCGAATGGTGCTGTAAATGGTACAGGTAAGGAAATTACTTGTGATGTTGATGGTACAGCATCTTGTAAAATTAACCCATAATTAGTTTAGTTGAAGAAGTGTTTTAAATAACACCCAATCTTAATTTTATTAGTAAAAAACGCATCTCTATAGATGCGTTTTTTGTTTAAGCTCAAAATTTTCTAACAATAGCGAATTCACCTTTTCCAGTAGTTTTTCATAATCTTCTTTTAACTGTTCATAATCAGTTTTAACTGCATTAGTCTTATTTTTAGCTTTTTTAACCTGTTGTGTCGGCGAAAGAACATTTTATCCTGCTTCAAGCACCACCATGTCATTATTAATGACAGCACCTTTTTTCTAATTTTGTATGCTTATATGATCGTGTATATAAATCATAATTGCACTTATTATCACCTATTATAAAATCACAGGATCATTTCCTAATTCATTATTGTGTTCTTGAATAGAGTGCGTATAAAACCGGTTGAGGACTTCCCCAATGTTCATTACACCTGTTACTACAGCCAACCTAAACTGCTTCTGAGCCAACTGAGCAATGATATTTTGACAAATTTCATCCCAAACCGCTTGTTCGGTTGCTTGCTGAATCCCTCGATCAATCACAATTTCAACTTTACGTTCACATAAATTGATATATAAAAGTACACCACTATTATATTCGGTATCCCATACTCCAAGTTCTGCAAACAGCTGGTGGGCACGCATGCGGGTGTTTTGAAAATAGGCATGATTTACAGGAAGATGACCTTCAATCACCACCTGAATTTCCCCAATATGACCACACTCAGCCTCGCTAACTGCCTGAGCGATGGCTGCCTGATCCTGTTTGGAGAAATATCGTTTGGTTGCAGGCATATATAAAAAATGCTTTAACCAACGCTTTAAACTTGGCTGATTCACTGCTTCCATTTTAGCTTGTGTGACAATCTCTGTCGTATCTGTTGTTGTTACCATGATCCTGATGCTCCCCCTCCACCAAAGCCGCCACCGCCGCCACCACTAAATCCACCGCCACCAAAGCCACCTCGACCTCCACCCCCTCCACGACCGGCAGATGAAAGTACCAGCTGAAAAATGGTTTGCGCAATTGCAGTAATGAGTAAAAAGAAAATCCCGCCGCCAATCAATAAACTGGTGAGTAATCCCGCACCATTCACCAAACCCGCAACAGTGCCTGCGACTGCCGCTGTAGAAGCACTTAAAGGTTTGCCTACAATAAATGAACCAATAATCCCGGCGATTAAAATCAACAAGGCTGTACTAAAAGTTTTTTCTTTGGCCTGCTGTTCATGCAAGGCTTTTTCCTGACGTTCTTTCAGCTCCTGCGCTGCATTGGCTGCAACTTCAGGATCCATATTTAAAATCCGCTCAATTTCAGCCAGACCAGCATCAATGCCTTGGGCATATTGGGCCTGTTTAAAATAAGGTGTGATTTGATTACGAATGATTCGGCTTACGACAATATCAGGCAGTACACCTTCCAGGCCATATCCGGTTAAAATCTGGATACGTCGGTCATTCACCGCAATCGCCATGAGCAGACCATTATCCTGTTTCGCAGATCCAAGTTGCCATTTCTCAGCCACCCGCATGGCAAAATCAAAAATATCTTCTTGCCCAGTGGTGGGTACAATCACTACACCAATTTGCGCCTTGCCCTGTTGATGTAGCTTGAGAATCCGTTGACTGATCTCCTGCTTTTCAGTGGCACTCAACAGATTGGCTTGGTCTACAACCGGCTCATTTAAAGTCGGCAGTTCGCGGATAGACTCACCTTCAGCCATATCATTAGTAATTTTCGGCTGCTGAACGAGTGTCTGTAATGAAGGTTCTTGCTGCACTTCATGGGCTTGTTGTTGCTCCTGAATGACCTTTCCTGCAATCACGGCATCTTCATTATCCGTCGCTGTTGCCACTTCACTTAAAGCGAATGGACTGGACAATATTGCACAACACAAAACTAGCAGTTGCACAATGAGAGCGAGAGTACTTTTATTTTCTGGAGCAAACATCAGCGCACCCTTTTTTATGCAGCTACCCGATTAATCAAATGAAACCTTAGGCGCTGTTTGTGCACCCTGTTCGGCACTGAAATTCGGTTTCGGATTCATACCGATAACTTTAGCCGTCATCACTTGCGGGAACTGCCGTGAATAGGCATTAAAATCTTGAACTGAGGCAATATAACGGTTACGTGCCACCGCAATGCGGTTTTCAGTCCCTTCCAGCTGCACCTGTAAATCACGGAACTGCTCGTTCGCCTTTAAGTCAGGATAATTTTCCGAAACGGCAATTAAGCGTGATAATGCACTGGTCATCTGTGCCTGAGCTTGCTGATATTTCTGGAATAAAGCCGGATCTTCCAGCACTTGTTTATCCACTTTTAAACCTGCCACGTTAGCACGTGCCTGAGTGACTTCAGTCAATACTTGCTCTTCATGCTTGGCGTAACCTTTTACCACATTAACCAGATTAGGCACCAAATCGGCACGACGTTGATACTGGTTTTGCACTTCTGCCCAGGAAGCCGTAACCGCTTCATCCTTCACCTGTAAAGTATTATAACCACAGCCTGATAGGATCAAAGTACTGCTTAGCGCCAAAATAACAAACGTTTTCTTCATAAGATTCATTGAAATATTCCTCTATTATTTATTTATATTTGTTTAAATATTTTTTCATTCTATCGGTATTTTCTAAAGCTTATGTAGTTTTTTAATGAATTTTTTGTCCAGTTGAACATCAAACACCATCGTTCATTAAATCGGAGATAATGTTCATGGGCATGATAGTATTTATGCTGAATACTATTAGACAAAAAAACAAGCGACGGAATCATCTGCATTATTCCACCCCTCACAGCATAACTGAGCTGCTCAATCCTCTAGAACCAGAAATATCAGGCTGAGATGCAAAAAATCCGATACCAAATATGGCACCGGATTATTTCTTAACATTCTTGGCACTAAGCTGATCAATGAAGATCCCTTTGATGAGACACGAATGCCCGTAATGCAATAATTAACAATTATTGATAACCATCTTCCATTTTATCTACTTCAATACGGTAAAGTTTAGTGCCATTCTTAGCATATACTAAACGGCCTGCATTCTTATAATACGTTTCTAAACGATACTGATCTTGAGAAAACATGCCTGCAACTGGAATCCAAGCCTTACCTGTTTGGTAGTTTTTTTGATCTGATGGCATGCCAACCATATCTTCGACTTGGCGTTTAGACATGCCAATCTTCAAGTTTGCAAACTTCGAGTTTTTATAGTCTCCTCTGATCTCTCCAGTATAGCTACCATCAATCGAAGCCACTTTTACAGTATTACCTGAAGCAGAAGAAGGGGTCTGTTGGGATAAGTTTTTTGAACCTGATGGAGCTGGCAAAGAAGAACATGCCATTAAACTTAAACTGCTGACAAGAATAAAAATATTTTTCATTTTTTAGCCTTATTACTATAGGAAATTTTAAGAAAATTGTGAAGTAATTCTAAGGAAAATTAGTGCCTTAATATATAGCTTTTTATACCAAAAGTAAAAAAAAGAAGCTGTAGCAGATTATCTTTTTAACAATTCAATCTCATTACTTTAAATAAATTACAAGATGAGGTGGGAAGCTACTCACGCCATATCTTTCTCCTTCAACAAAACTCATGCCCTGAAAAACGTACTTTTCCTTAAAGCAAGAATGTTAATTTATATAAATGAATCTCATCATTTCAGGCAATGCGTCACGGCAATAAAAAACCCGCCGAAGCGGGTTTTTTATTCATGTTTAATCTCTAATTAAACATCCAGATAATCAAGGATACCTTCAGCAGCCTGACGACCTTCCCAGATTGCAGTCACCACTAGGTCAGAACCACGCACCATATCGCCGCCAGCAAAGATTTTCGGATTTGAAGTCTGGAATTTAAATTCTTGCTGTTCTGGCGCAACTACACGGCCTGAACCATCCAGATTAATTTTCACATCATTAAACCAATCAGCAGGACTGGTACGGAAACCAAATGCTAAAAGAACTGCATCAGCAGGCAAGATTTCCTCAGAACCCGGTACAGGTTCAGGGCTACGACGACCACGGCTATCTGGCTCACCCAATTGTGTAGTCACAAATTTAACGCCTGTCACTTTGCCGTTTTCACCGACAATTTCGATTGGCTGACGATTAAACTGGAATTCCACACCTTCTTCGCGTGCATTTTTCACTTCACGGCGAGAACCTGGCATGTTTTCTTCATCACGGCGGTAGGCACAAATCACTGATTCAGCACCTTGACGGATAGAAGTACGGTTACAGTCCATCGCTGTATCACCACCACCAAGTACAATCACTTTTTGACCTTCTACACTGATGTATTCAGCAGGATCTTTTTCCCAGCCTTGGCAACGGTTAACGTTGGCAATCAGGAAATCCAGTGCATCATAAACACCATCCAGATCTTCACCTGCAAAACCGCCTTTCATGTACGTGTATGTTCCCATACCCATAAACACGGCATCGTAGTCTGCAAGCAGCTGATCAATCGTAACATCAGTACCAATTTCAGTATTGAGACGGAATTCAACGCCCATGCCAGTGAAAATTTCACGGCGACGTTTCATCACGTCTTTTTCCATCTTGAATTCAGGAATACCAAACGTCAGCAAACCGCCAATTTCAGGACGTTTGTCGAATACCACCGGTTTAACACCGTTACGTACCAGAATGTCCGCACAGCCAAGACCCGCAGGGCCCGCACCGATGATGGCCACTTTTTTGTCTGTCCACTTCACGTGTGACATGTCTGGACGCCAGCCCAACGCAAAAGCGGTATCGTTAATGTATTTTTCCGCATTACCAATGGTCACTGCACCAAAACCGTCGTTCAGGGTACATGCCCCTTCACACAAACGGTCTTGCGGACAAACACGGCCACACACTTCCGGCAGTGTATTGGTTTGATGGCACAGTTCTGCTGCCTGAAAAATACGACCTTCAGCAATTAACTTTAACCAGTTTGGAATGTAGTTATGTACCGGACATTTCCATTCACAATAAGGGTTACCACAACCTAAACAGCGATGCGTCTGGTTTGCCGCAATTTCCGCTGTAAACGGTTTATAAATTTCCACAAACTCTGCTTTGCGGACAGTTAGATCTTTTTTCTCTGGCTCTTGGCGTGGGACATCCAGGAATTGAAAGTCATTGTTTAGGCGCTCTGCCATGTCTCTCTCCGTGGGTAGGTGTAGCCGGTTGATTTAGCTGCTACACCTGCCTATATATCTGCAAGTAGTGGAATTATTGTGGATCAGCTTTGGTTGTTTTCAAAAGCGTTTGCAAATTAGCAGCTTTTGGTTTTACAAGCCAGAATTTACGGCTGTAATAATCAAACTCATTGCGGATCTTGTACGCCCAAGCACTACCTGTCTCGGCAATATGTTCATCCAGAATGCGAAGCAAGAATTCTTGATGTTCTTCCATCACCTCTGTAGAAATACGGTTGAGCTCAATTAACTCATGGTTGTAATGGTCAACGAAGTCGTTATCCAAATCAAGTACATAAGCAAAACCACCGGTCATACCTGCACCGAAGTTGTGACCTACTTTACCCAGTACAGTCACAATACCGCCAGTCATATATTCACAGCAGTGGTCGCCAGCACCTTCAATCACAGCAAAGGCACCCGAGTTACGTACTGCGAAACGCTCACCCGCTGTACCTGCAGCAAACAGTTTACCGCCAGTCGCACCATATAAGCAGGTGTTACCAATGATCGCTGTTTCCTGAGTCTGGAACGGTGAACCTTTAGGTGGGAAGATGGACACGCGACCGCCCGCCATACCTTTACCCACATAATCGTTGGCATCACCTTCAAGTTTAATATGTAAACCGCCAGCGTTCCATACACCTAAAGACTGACCCGCAGTACCGGTCAGATTGACTTTAACAGGATGCGCTTCCATGCTGAGGTTGCCATAGCGGCGTGCGATTTCACCAGAGATACGCGCACCGATTGAACGGTCACAGTTACCAATCGTGAAGCTATATTCACCGCTGACGCCTGCTTCAATCGCTGGCAACATTTCTGCCACCATCTTCTCAGCCAGAATACCTTTGTCAAATGGTGCATTGCCTTGAACCTGGCAATATTGCGCCTTGCCTTCAGCTGCAGGATGGGATTCAAGCAATGCACTTAAGTCTAGATGAGCATGTTTTTCAGTTTCACCCGGCAACATTTCCAGCAAATCAGTACGGCCAATCAAGTCTTTCAAGCTTGCAACACCTAGCGCTGCCAGCCATTCACGGGTTTCTTCCGCAATAAAGTGGAAGAAGTTGATCAACATTTCAGGCTCACCAATATAGTGTTCCTGACGTAAATGATCCTGTTGAGTTGCCACACCGGTCGCACAGTTATTCAGGTGACAGATACGCAGGTATTTACAACCAAGCGCGATCATTGGTGTTGAACCAAAACCGAAGCTTTCTGCACCTAAAATTGCCGCTTTCACCACATCCAGACCTGTTTTCAAACCACCATCGGTTTGTACACGGACTTTGCCACGCAGATCATTCACACGGAGTGCTTGATGTGCCTCGCTTAGACCCAATTCCCATGGCGAACCGGCATGGTGAATTGAAGATAATGGAGAAGCTGCTGTACCGCCGTCATAGCCGGAAATGGTAATGAAATCGGCATAAGCTTTTGCAACACCGGCAGCAATGGTTCCTACACCCGGTTCAGATACCAGTTTCACAGACACCATCGCTTGCGGGTTGACCTGTTTCAAGTCAAAGATCAACTGTGACAAATCTTCAATCGAGTAGATGTCATGGTGCGGTGGAGGTGAAATCAGGGTTACACCCGGTACAGAGTAACGTAAACGTGCAATCAAGCCATTCACTTTACCACCCGGTAACTGACCGCCTTCACCTGGTTTTGCACCTTGCGCCACTTTAATTTGCAAGACTTCTGCAGAAGTCAGATAAGCAGGTGTTACACCAAAACGGCCTGAAGCAATCTGTTTAATTTTCGAGTTACGGATGGTGCCATAACGCGCTGGATCTTCACCGCCCTCACCAGAGTTGGAACGACCACCAATGGTATTCATGGCAATCGCAATCGCTTCGTGCGCTTCAGGAGACAAGGCACCCAAAGACATCCCGGCAGAGTCGAAACGCGGCAGAATATCTTCTACAGATTCCACTTGATCCAGTGGAATTGAATTATCAGTTTTAAGTTTCAACAAGTCACGAATGGTTGCAACCGGACGGTTGTTCACCAATTCAGCATATTCTTTAAAATCAGCGTATTCACCTGAACGAACCGATTTATGCAAAGCATTGATCACATCCGGGTTAAAGGCATGATATTCCTTGTCGAATACGAATTTCAGCATACCACCCTGATCGATTGGCTTACGCGATTTCCACGCAGTATCAGCCAGTTTTTTCAGGTCATTTTCAAGATCGGCAAAGGTTGCACCCTTAATGCGGCTTGGTACACCTGTGAAGCATTTATTGACCACTTCTTCAGATAGACCAACGGCTTCAAATAACTGGCCACCACGGTAAGAGGCAACAGTCGAAATACCCATTTTAGACAGGACTTTCAACAAGCCTTTCTCAATCCCTTTACGGAAGTTCGCCTGTGCATGAATCGGGTCACCCAACAATTCACCTTTGGCAATCAGGTCATTGATGACGTCATAAGCCAGGTAAGGGTAGATTGCAGTTGCACCAAAGCCCAAGATGACTGCAAATTGATGCGGATCACGCGCCAGACCGGTTTCAACGATAATGTTGGCATCGGTACGCAGGCCGACATTGATCAGGTGGTGATGCACCGCACCTGTTGCCATGAGTGCATTGGCTGGCAAGAAACCTTGACGGATTTTCTTGTCTGAAAGCACCAATAAAGTTTTACCATCACGAATAGCTTGAGCAGCCTCTTCACAAATACGTGTGATGGCAGCTTCCAAACCTTCAGTTTCTGCATAGTTCAAATCAATGTCAGCAATTTCATAACCTGGACGCCCAAGGGTACGAATTTGATGCATTTTGGAATTTGACAGCACAGGACTTGAGACAATCAGACGATCAGCATGCTCAGGGCTTTGCTCGAATACATTTTGTTCACGACCAAAACAGGTCTCCAGCGACATCACAATCGATTCACGCAGTGGATCGATTGGCGGGTTGGTCACCTGTGCAAATTGCTGACGGAAGTAATCTGATACATGGCGTACCTGGCGAGATAACACCGCCATTGGCGTATCATCACCCATTGAACCCACAGCTTCCTGACCGCTTTCTGCGATTGGACGAAGCAACTGGTCACGCTCTTCAAAAGTCACCAGGAACATTTTTTGTGAAGCTTTTAGCTCGTCGCCTTTTAAGCCTTGATCACATAAATATTCTTCAAGTTCCGGGCTACCTTGTACACGTACAGAATTTTCACGCAACCATTCACGGTAAGGACGCATTTTTTTCAAATGATTGCTGACATCTTTGGTATCCAGCAATTTGCCAGTGAAGGTATCAATCACCAAAATCTGGCCCGGTCCTACACGACCTTTAGAAATCACATCTTCAGGTTCATAGCCCCACACACCAATTTCTGATGCAAGAGTAATGTAACCATTTTTAGTAATGACCCAACGTGCCGGACGTAAACCATTACGATCCAGCATACAGATGGCATGACGACCATCCTGGATAACTAAGCCAGCAGGACCATCCCAAGCTTCCATATGCTTAGAGTTGAATTCATAGAATGCACGTAGGTCAGCATCTAAAGTTTCAACATTTTGCCAAGCTGGTGGAACCAGCATACGCAGTGCACGGAACAAGTCCATGCCACCACCGACAAGAATCTCAAGCATGTTATCCAGACTTGAAGAGTCTGAACCGGTACGGTTCACAATCGGATTAAGATCGGTTAAACCTGGCAATAACGGGTTTTCGAATTTTGGTGTACGTGCCATGGCCCAGTTACGGTTTGCAGTAATGGTGTTGATTTCACCATTATGCGCAAGATAACGGAACGGCTGTGCCAAAGGCCAACGTGGTAATGTGTTGGTCGAGAAACGTTGATGGAACACCACAATATGGGATTCCAGGCGTTCATCTGCTAAATCGGTGTAAAAATCAGCAATCGCTTCAGGCATCATCAAGCCTTTATAGCTAATCACTGTAGAACACAAAGTCGTCACGTAGAATGATGGATCATTGCTTAACTGCTGTTCTGCACGACGGCGTGCCAAGAACAATTTGCGGTTAAACTCAACCTCAGTCACACCCATCGGGCAATTGACAATAATCTGTTCGAATGCAGGTAAAGACTGCATTGCAATTTCACCAAGCGCATCATTATTGGTTGGGATAACACGCCAGGCTAAAACTGTAAGGCCTTCCGATTCAATCTCTTTGGCCAGTACTTGTTTAGAATGTGCAGCAATCGCCGGATCTAGATTTAAAAATACCGTACCGACAGCAAAAATTTCACTTAGAGTGATATCACTGAGTTTTTTGGCTTCTTCACGGAAGAATTTTTTCGGCATTGCCAAAAGCAGGCCACAACCATCCCCTGTCTTACCATCTGCGGCAATACCACCACGGTGTGTCATGCAGCTAAGGCTGTGCATAGCGGTTTTAACGAGATCATGGCTTGCATCACCCTGCATATGGGCGATTAAACCGAAACCACAGTTATCTTTAAACTCATCCGGTTGGTATAAACCTTGAGCGGGAGCTACAGTATTAGGCGATGGCATGTGCATAGCGTACCCTTCTTTCAACATGGCCCATAAAGCGGGCATCTAACAATCAAATAACTTCTTTGCGATTTAGTCCAATTCACTCACATCAAGATCAATGTTGAGCAAAACTTCTTCATCCTGTCTAAGATAGTCTGATTTTGATCTTTGTACATGGATGAATTGCAAAAAATGTTTTGCTTCGTTTACGCACTCTTTTAAAGCAGGTAAATTTGACAATTTCGCACACTCATTGAATCTTTTCGCGCCAAAACAGGGACATTAACTCAATTCATGCACCAATAAAGCAAAAAATATGCCAATTTAAAAATTAGAGTGCTAAATGTTTTAAATATAGAAATATTAAAATTTCATTAACTTTAGATTAATTTTCAAGAAACATATTTCGCACTATATTTGTGCATATAAATAATTTTATAACTCAAATTGCTCTATTTTAGAACTATATTTTTAATTAAATGGGTCATTAATTTCTTTTTCCGAAATCTTGTTTCCGCCTTGTTTCGGTGCAATATCCGCACCTGAATGTGACTGCTGGATATCTACCACATTACCCTGTTCATCACGCCGGGTTACTGTGGTGGTCGTGGTTGCATTTTTAGGATCAGTCTCAGCTGCAGCCGGCTTAGGCTTCGGCAAAACCAGCAAACTTTCATCCACTTTTGGCAAAGGGACTGATTTGAGATTGACTGCATACAATTTATGATTACTGCCCATTTCATCTGCACCCATGTCATTGACTAAAGAAACATAATTCTCAATATCCTGTACTTTAGGCTGAACAGTCTTGGGAAATTGTAGCGGTAATTGTTCTAATACATGTTGAGCTTCATCTTTATTTCGATAGATACCATAAAGAAGTACATATTGTTCAATCTGGTTCTCACCACTCAAACGAATATAAAAAAAGTTGTTGCGATTCGCCTGTTTTTTCAGAAAGCTTCGAATCACATCATCTTTAGTTGCGCGAAACAATTCGATAGTACTTGCATTTTTATTATCATTAATAAATTTGCTGCCACGAAATTCTGGCTCATAACTTCCTGTGGTCACCACCCGTGTAGTCATTTGTAAAGGGCGCACCTCTTCCTGAAGCGCACCCAGCAGGCTGGTCGCAGCAACCTTTTCCGGCTGAATTTGCAGTTCAGATTCAGTTTCAGCAGACTTTTCCACCTCAACCAAAGCCTCACTGTCGGTAATCGCCCAAAAGATCAGTGCTGCAAACAGGCACACCATCCCACACACCAGCCAGATATAGTTTTGAATACGTTGCCATTGTGTCCGGAAGGTTGCCATGGTTTATGCCTTTTCTTGATTCGCTAAAATCGCCTGTTTCATCAATTCCACATCAAATTCTTTGCTGATCACAGCCTGCCCGAGCGATTTCATCAGGACCAGACGTAATTGTCCATTCAGCACTTTTTTATCATGTGCCATATAGCCAAGAAATTCTTGCAGTGGAATCACTGGGCATTTTACTGGCAAATGTGCACGTTGAATGATTTTTTTTGTACGTTCCAGATCTTCCTGTGAAATCCAGCCCATACGCTGTGACAAATCAGCCGCCATCACCATACCGGTAGCCACAGCTTCGCCATGCAGCCAGACCCCATAACCCAGATAGGATTCAATCGCATGACCAAAAGTATGACCTAAATTCAATAAGGCACGTTCGCCCTGTTCTTTTTCATCATTCGCCACAATGCGTGCTTTATGGGCACAGGAACGATAAACAGCTTCGGCCAGCAATTGTGCCTCTCGCGCGACCAGACCATCCATATTTTGTTCAAGCCAGACCAGGAAATCACGGTCTCCCAGCAAGGCATATTTAATCACTTCTGCCAGACCGGCAGATAATTCACGGTCGGGTAAGGTCGACAGCTGCGACATATCAGCAAGCACGACCTGAGGTTGCTGAAAAGCCCCGATCATGTTTTTACCGAGTGGATGATTAATCCCAGTTTTCCCGCCTACACTGGAATCCACTTGCGACAGCAGGGTTGTAGGCACCTGAATAAAATAAACGCCGCGCTGAAAACAGGCAGATGCAAAGCCTGCCATATCCCCAATCACGCCACCACCCAAAGCGAGTACAGTGGCATCACGGTTAAAACCCGCTTCCAATAAGGCATCAAAAATCAGGTTCAGGTGTTCAATATTTTTATATTGCTCACCATCAGGCAAAATACATGTTGCGACTGTTTTTCCCAAATGCTCGATTGCAGTCACATAATGTTCCAGATACAAAGGCGCAACCGTGGTATTGGTGACCAGCATGACCTGTTTTCCGCGAATATACGGCTCAAGCAATGATTGAGGATCCAAATCACTGCCAATAAAGATAGGATAACGGCGATCACCGAGTTCAACATGTAAAGTTTGCATGAAATTAAAACCGTTAATTAGACTAGCTTTGTTTCTTCAGAAACAATCATTTGTAAGATTTTTTGCGCCAAATCTCGAGCAGCGCCCTGATTTGTCTCAATAATATAATCTGCAATTTCACGATATAAAGGATCACGAACTGCCAATAAATCACGTAACTTTTGTTCAGGATTTTCAACTTGCAGTAAAGGACGGTTCTTATCCCGATAAGTGCGCTGTAACTGGATTTCAACAGGAGTATAGAGGTAAACAACAATTCCACGTTGTTTTAAAAATTCGCGATTAGGCAACTGGGTCACTGCGCCACCACCGGTTGCAACAACCAAGTGTGAACGGGCTGTGAGTTCATCAATCACCATTGTTTCACGGTTACGAAATCCCTTTTCACCTTCTTTTTCAAAGATCCAAGGAATGGTCGCACCTGTTTTACGCTCAATTTCCTGATCACTATCAAGAAACTCTCGTCCCAACAGTTCCGCTAAATGGCGACCAACAGTTGTTTTTCCAGCCCCCATTGGCCCTACCAAATAGACATTTGGCAGGGTTTCAAACTCATTGCTTGGCAAGGAGTCACCTATTTATTTTGCTAAATTTAAAATATATTAATGATTTCTTGAAACACTGTCATTAACAATTCGTGGTGTAACAAAAATCAATAGCTCTCGCTTATTATCCGTCTTCAAATCTTTACGAAATAAACGGCCTACGTAAGGAATATCCCCCAAGAATGGTACTTTAGTTTGCTTATTAATGGACTCTTGTTCAAAAATCCCACCAAGTACCACAGTTTCACCATTATCCACCAAAACATTGGTATTAATTTTATTTTTAGCTAAATAAAATTCACCTTGAGGAGTAGTTCCTGCAATACTATCACTAGAAATATTAAGATTCATTTGAACCTTACCTTCTGGAGTAATACTAGGAGTCACATCTAAACTTAATACAACATCTTTAAATTCTGTTTTCGATACCGCATTAGCACCACCGCCCTCACTAGATTGATAAGGAATTTGGAAACCTGATTCTACTTTAGCTTTCTGTTTATCTGCGGTTAATACTTTTGGCGTAGAAACCACTTCACCATAACCATCTGCTTGTAAGGCAGAAAGTTCTAGATCCAACATAAAATCAGATAAGCTGATTAAACCGAAGGCAATTTTACCTGCTGGATTAGTCACGCCTAAATCCACATTTAAGTTATCTGGTCTTTGAATGGTATATTTACCCTCATCATCCGGTGTTTTTAAATCCCATAAGGTTGTATCACTACCGCCAACCAACAAATCATTGTTTTGATTAATGCCTTGCGACAATATACCCCACTTCACCCCCATCTCTTTACTAAACTCTGTGGAAGCACGAACAATACGTGCTTCAACCATGACCTGTTTCACAGGAATATCGAGTAAATCGACCATCTTGCGGACTTTATCAATATTTTGTGCAGTATCATTAACGATCAGCGTATTAGTACGTACATCAACTGAAACAGTACCACGTGGACTTAGCAGGGTTTCACTAGAATTATTATTGTCATTACTAGAATTACTAGAATTACTAGAATTACTATTATTTGATGATTTTGCTTGGGTAATCAGTTTTTCAATATCAGCAACCTTTGCATAGCTGAGTTGCATATACTCGGTCTGTATTGGCGCCAATTTCACACTTTGAGCCAGTGCTTTGGCTTCTTCCTCTTCCGCCTTAATCAATTCCGATACTGGCGCAATCCAGATGACATTTCCGTTACGGCGCTTATCCAGATTTTTGGTTTTTAAAATAATATCTAAAGCCTGATCCCATGGTACATCTTTTAAACGCAGGGTAATATTGCCTTGCACGCTATCCGCAGTCACCATATTGATACCAGTGAAGTCAGCCAGCAACTGAAGGACACGACGTACTTCAATATCCTGAAAATCTAAAGAAATCTTTTTCCCTGTATAAGCATTTGCGGCTTTAGGTTTAAGTGGATTCTTATCTTCAGGTCGTTTTAAGCTGATAGTCAGTTTATTATCCGTCTGATAAGCCATATATTCATAGCTGCCAGAAGTTTGAATCGTAATCACTCCATTGCCACCATTATTGGTAGCATCGACCGTAGATACGGGAGTTGCGAAATCATTGACATTTAAACGACGTGCCAAGTGCGTTGGAACTTTATTACCTAGAGTTCGCACCACCACTTTACTGCCCTGTTGTTGTACATCTACCGGAGTATTGCTCCCCAATAAATCCACAACGATTTGACCTTCACCCTGACTGCCGCGCTGGAAACCAATATTGGAAATACCTTGCGCAGCTTTTTGGGTAACAACTGGCTGAGAGGTAAATGCATTCGCAGCTGCAGAATTAATTTTTAAAATAAAAGTATTGCCTTCGACACGCGTGGTAAAGGCACCCGCTTCAGCCAAATTCACGGTTAAACGTGAGCGTTGCGCATCAGAACTCACATCGATGGAAGTCGCTTCTTTTGTTGCAACCAGAATACTATTTTGTCTTAAATTTTGTTGGGCTTTATCAAAATCAAGAATTAAACGTGATGGTTGCTCTAATTGATAAGCCTGAGGTTGTGGTGGCAAACCATTAAACATCACACGAATTTCTGTACCTTGGCCTGCAATCTGCATCGGTACAATATTGGTCATACTCACCTGTGCATTTGCAACCTGCATGATCGCAATCGCAACAGCACCCATAGAAAATTGACGAAACAAATGGTTCATTGTATTGCCATCCCCAAATATAAAATCTTTAAACCTATTATTCATTTTTATTCCTTTTAAACTTAAGGCGCCGGTCCAATTAATACTAGACTTCTTGGACGCTCCACGTATCCTTCTCGCCCATCTGGAACAATTTCCACGAGATCAATCTGTGTAGGCGTGATATTGACTACACGACCATGATTCATGCCCATATAACTGCCGCGCTGTATCCGCTCAATTTCACCATCCGGGGTTTGAATTAATGCCAGGATCTGTCCAGACTGGCTACGCATACTTCCTTTCATATTCAAGGATTCAATTGCATAGCTTTCTAAAGGTTGCAGTTGACGTGATAAATTAGGATAGACACGTTTTCCTGACATAATTTTTAATTCAGCAGCTAGTGAGCTCGGTAAAAAAGGACTTTTAAGTTGGTGTGCAGCATAATCAAATGTCGGTACAGGTGGAAAAACCGGTGCAGGTTCAATCGGCAATGGCGGCTGGTTGCGAATATTGGCCATTTCCTCATTCACGGCATCAATACGTGAATCACAGCCCACCAACAATAAACCCAACATGAAGCTTAGAGAGAATTTTTGCATTTTCATTACTATTTCCCTCCAGCCGTAGCAGTTGAATTTGCATTCTCAGCTTGCGTTTCTGTCGCTTGAGCATCCGCAGCACCGATATAACGGTATGTTTTTGCTTTAACGTTATAATTCACTTGAGGAATATCAGATTTTTTCTCTTTATTTTCCGAGGCGGTAATCTCAAAATCATGCAAAGTCACAATACGTGGCAGTGCAGCAATCCCGCTTACAAAAGAACCAAAAGCATGATAATCACCGGTTGCCTCAATCGCAATTGGCTGTTCAATAAAGAACTCTTGTTTTATTTCATTTTCTAAACGGATATTTTTGAATTTCAGACCAGAATTTACACCAGTGACGTTGATATCTTCAACCAGTCCTGGAATTTCAGTTTCTTTAGGCAATTGTTCCAATTGCTGATTAAAATTCGCTTCCATTTCCTGTAACTGTGCTTGCAACAACTGCAAATTGCGAAGTTTAGAATCTTTTTCACGAAACTCGTTAAGTAGGTTTTGCTCTTGAGCAGCAGCATTCGAAATATTATCCAATTTACTTTTAATTGTTAAAAAATACCCGAGAAAAGCAATCATGACAACAATCAAAATCCAACAGGTGATTTTGACGGATAAGGGCCAACTACCATAATTATTTGGATCTAAGGTATTGAACTGCTGAAGAAACTTATCCAGCGTCATTTTCTTTTTACGCACCACAGCTTCATTTGGATTTAATTCATCAAATTCATCGAGACTCATTCGGTCGCCTCCACGGTTGAATTAGCTGTATTGGATGGTGCTTGTTGTTGTGCTTCTGGTGCAGCAGGTTGGGCGATTTCATCTAAGTCAGCAGTCACCACAAATGAACCATAGCCCTCTTCAATACGCGGAATCACGGAACTTGGCTCTTTATCTTTTTGTTCTTCAACTGCTAAAAAAGAATTCATAAAAGCGTTGCGATACCAGGCAGATGCTTCTAAATTACGCAAAAATTCTGCCACGGTATTTGGACTTTCAGCTCTGCCTTCAATGGTAAATTTATCGCCTGTACGCACAAATTTGGTAATGTACAAATTAGCTGGCGTAACACGAACCAGTTCATCAATCAGACGTACTGCAATCGGACGTTGCCCTTGCAAGCCTTGAATCAGTTTCATACGCTCAATAATAGCATTACGCTGCGCTTCCAAACCTTCCAGAGATTTTAATTGCACATCAAGATTTTGATTGGTGCTGGTAATCAGCTGATTGGCCTGTTCCTGGTCTTCAAGTTTATGGTCATAATAAAACCATGAGGATGTAACCGCCAAAGCGCCAACGAATGCCGCCCCAATACAAATTGCTATAAATTCTTTTTTCCGTTTCTCTCTCAGCTCATCACGCCAAGGGAGCAAGTTAATTCTTGCCATTAATCAAAACTCCTCAATGCCAGACCACATGCCACCATGAGCGAGGAAGCATCATTCTCTATTTTTTTAATATCGATTTGTGGAGAAAACCCCATTTGCAAAAATGGGTTGGCAATTGTGACGCGATAACCCAGTTTTTGTTGTAGTAATTTCGCGAGTCCTGGAATATTCGCATTCCCCCCCGCCAATAAAATGTGGTCAATCTCATTGAACTGTGAAGACGAGAAGAAGAACTGCAGTGATCTTGCTGCTTGCTGAACTACAGCTTCCAAGAATGGCTCTAAGACTTCAACATCATAGTCATCGGGCAATGAACGGGTTTTCTTGGCACGGCCCGCTTCTTCAAAAGACAGACCATAACGATTTTGAATTTCTTGAGTCAGCTGTTTACCACCAAACACCTGTTCTCTGGTATAAATCACTTTATTATTTTGCATGACAGATAAGGTCGTCATGGTATGACCAATATCTAAAATACCCACCGTATTCACACCTATTGGTAAAGTATCGGAAAATACTTTATAGGCATTTTCTAGCGCAAAACTTTCAACATCGGCAATTTTTGGTGTCAGGTTAGCCAGTTCCAGCACTTCAGCACGTGCTTCTACATTTTCAAGACGCGTTGCAACTAAAAGCACATTTACCCGATTCGGATTGGCTAAACGATCCGGCAATACTTCAAAATCCAGACTAGCTTCGTCCAGAGGAAAGGGAATATATTGCTCGGCATCCATACGAATCTGGACTTCACGTTCGTCATCCGTCATATCCGCATCCATTTCAATGGTTTTCGTAATGACCAGTGAAGTTGGGACTGCGAGCGCTGCAGCTGTACATTGAGTATTGGCAAGATTGAGTGCTCGCTCTAGCGCATCACCCACTGCTTCTGGATTTAAAATATTTTTTTCAACAACACTACCTTCAGGCAAAGGAATCAGCGCATAGCTTTCTACCCAATACCTGTTACCACTCTTAACAGAAAGTTCTAACAATTTAACAGAAGTAGAACTAATATCTACTCCTATTAATCCCTTATTCGGCTTACGATATAACCTGAGCACAATATAATTCCTATTATTTTTTTATCCCCAATAAAAGTAACTTACTAATCAGTGATGGTCTATAATTTTATACAGATACAATAACTCATCTAACAATCTGTATGTGTAAAGGCTATACTGACCGCCAATTAGTTTGCCATTAGCTCTTATTAAAACTTACTTGTTATGAAAAAGCTATCTTGTTCGGGCCATGTTCATCCATTTTTTTTGATCATAATTATAGTCTTGGTCTCAATTCCGATGGGATTTTATGGTATGTATCTCTATATTGCCCCATCCCTGCCTAAAATGACCACCTTAAAAAAGGCGCCATTATTAAAACCTTTACAAGTATATAGTGCAGATAATGAGCTGATTGCCGAGTATGGCGGAAAGTTATCTGTCCCGGTGGAATACAAACAGATTCCCAAACCTTTTATCTCTGCTTTTCTTGCTGCAGAAGATTCATCGTTTTTTGAACATAGCGGCATCAGTTTTAAAGGTTTAGGTCGTGCGGTGAGTGAAACCATCACCGGTTCCAATGTGCAAACTGGTGGTTCCACCATTACCATGCAAGTGGCAAAAAACTATTATTTAACCCCTGAACGTACATTAAAACGCAAACTGACTGAAATTTTTCTGGCACGCAAAATTGAACAGAACCTGACCAAAGAAGAAATTCTTACCTTATACGTAAATAAAATCTTCTTGGGTAAAAATGCCTACGGGATTGCTGCGGCTGCAAAAATTTACTACAACAAAAATCTGGATCAGCTCAGTATTGCTCAAATGGCCATGATTGCCGGCCTACCCAAAGCACCCTCAAAATACAATCCTGTCGTCAATCCTACCCGCGCCTTGGAACGCCGCAACTGGATTCTGGGTCGTATGCTGCAGTTGGGTTATATCAATCAAACTCAGTATAAACAGGCCATTGCTGAACCGGTTAACCTCGATATGCCAGAACGTGGCATCAATAACAAATATCCCTATGTCGGTGAAATGGTCCGTTCAGAATTGGTGGAAAAGTTTGGTGAACAAGCAATTGATTCTGGCTATAAAGTTTATACCACGATCAATAGCCAACGTCAGGCCTTCGCAGAACAGTCTGTACAGGAAGGTCTCGAAGCCTATGACCGCCGACACGGCTGGAGAGGTGCCGAGGCACATGACAAACCACTGAGCGATTTCATCCCTTATGCAAATACCTATCCTGCCAAGGTGGTTAAAGTCGAGAAAAACTCTTTTGAAGCTTTGATGCAAGATGGCTCTACCGTGACTGTGCCCTGGTCAGGCATGTCTTGGGCTGCTCCCTATCGAAATGCCAATAGCATTGGTCCTGCTCCGCGTACAGCTGCACAAATCGTGAAAATAAACGATATTATCCGCTTACGCCCGAATGACAATAAAACCTCTTGGGCACTGGTACAGATTCCTAAAGCACAAGGCCAGCTGATTGCATTAAACCCGAACAATGGTGCAATTGAAGCAATTGTTGGTGGATACAATTTTTATCAGTCCAAATTCAACCGTGCCTTACAGGGCTGGCGTCAACCAGGTTCGACCATTAAACCCTTTGTTTATGCATTGGCACTTGAACGTGGCATGACCCCCTATAGCATGGTCAATGACAGTCCGATCACCATTGGCAAATGGTCACCAAAAAATTCCGATGGTCGTTATCTTGGCATGATTCCATTACGTCGTGCCTTGTATTTATCGCGAAATACGGTATCGGTTCGCCTGCTGCAAACGGTGGGCATCGAGCGTACCCGACAATTACTGATGGATTTTGGTTTGCATGAAAATCAGATCCCGCGAAATTACACGATTGCCTTAGGTACACCACAAGTTCTTCCTATTCAAATGGCCACAGGCTATGCCACTTTCGCAAATGGCGGTTACCGCATTCAGCCACATTTTATTGACCGTATTGAAGACGCGTATGGCAAAGTGATTTATCAAAGCAATCCGGAATATGCTTGTATTTCCTGCATCAATCAAAATGATGAAGAAACTGCATCCGCAGAACCTGTGACCCCTGATGATGAAGTGATTAATGTCACCAATCAGACGCTGCCAGAAGAAAAACAGCTGGCCCAACTTGAGCTGGATGAAACGAAGAGCCAGTACCGTCAGGCACAGCGTATCTTGAAATCAAGCTCGGCATATGACATGGCCAATATTCTGCGTGATGTGATTCAGCATGGTACCGGACGTGCCGCACTCAGAATTGGCCGTGATGATATTGGCGGTAAAACAGGAACCACCAATGATGCCAAAGATGCCTGGTTTGCAGGGTTTAATGGTAAACTGGTGACTGTAGCATGGGTTGGTTTTGACCAACCAAGTACACTAGGTCGTCGTGAATACGGTGGTGTTGCTGCCTTGCCAATCTGGACCAACTTTATGGGCAATGCCTTAAAAGGTACACCAACAGCTTGGGTACATTTTGACAAAAATGCCAAAGCACCAGCCAATCGTAACCAGACAATTACTATAGGTGAACCCGTCCAGACAGATCGCTCCTCTCCACCTTTGGCTCGTCCGTTGTACCGTCCGGCACCTGCTGCCCCAGTGCGGGCACCGGAAAGCGACTTTGACGACTTGCCGGAAGAAGAAATTCTCGTTCCAGATAATGCAAATCCTCCAGATATGCAAAAACAAAACAGCAAACCAGATGCTCTGGATAATCTGATTGATGTATTTCATTGACATCTTCCCCTAGCTAAAGTAAGGGGATTCCTACTGCTAGACGCTTATGCCCAAGCGCAAGAATGTTTAGGGCGGAATTTAAATCCCGATCGTGGTGTGTACCGCACACCATACAATCCCATTCTCTTATTCGCAAATCTGCTCTACCTTTCGGGCTGCTGTGAGATATTTCACCACAACTCGAACAAATTTGGGTGGTATAGGCTTCGTTGACTTCTTCAAACAATACCCCTGCGTTCTCGCATTTATACTTGAGCATTATTTTAAGTGCTGAAAATCCTGTATCTAAAACAAACTTTGCCATCTTAGTTTTTACAAGTTTATTCGCACTTAGATTACCTACAACAATCAGTGCATTTTCCCTTACAAGCATAGTGCTTGCTTTGTGCAAATGATCTTTACGACTATTTGCAATCTTGGCGTGTAACGCACGTACACGTTTTTTATTCTTTGCTCGTTGAGCAATTCCTAATTTATGCTCATATTGACGATAGAATTTAGGATTCGAAATTATCGTACCATCGGAACACGTTGCGATAGCCTTTAAACCAAGATCAATGCCAATTGCTTTGGTTGCTGTCGGCTTGACTTGCTTAGGTGAATTCACCACTAGACATACATACCAACGCCCACGGCTATCCTCAATGAATGAACCTGTCTTAATGCTGTATTGGCTTAAACCGTAACTATCCCACACCTTGAACTGATGCTTGCCGTATTGTACATAGCCATCAGCATACTTGATGGCAACTTTCTTGAGGGGTATCCATCCAAGCGATCTTCTTGCTGATTTCTTGTTGCTCACACGCCATTTCAGTTTTGTTTTTTTAAACTGTTTCCTTCGTATGACCAATTCTTCAGTAATAGCCTGAATAGTTTGGCTATGAAGCCCACATTCTTTTGATGTGCCTTTAGTGTACTTGGCAATATCGTAAGCAGTTAGAAATTCACCTTTTCTTTTAAGGTGCTTGAAACTTAAATCATTCACATAATTCCAGACAAAATTCACTTCGGATGCCAATTGGTCTAGCACCTCGCAATGTTTGTCCTTGATACGCAATTTAAGTGTCTTCATGTGCTTATATTAATATTTTGATGGTCTTAAAAAAACCATCAAACAAACTTGAACGACACTTCATGTCGTGTCGCTTATATACTCGGACTACCCCCGAGATTTTACACTCCAATGGATAAAAAAACTCCCTCATTTGAGGGAGTTTTTTTATGCGGCTTATTTCTTTTTAAATAAATAAATCTGAAATTGGGCCTTTAACTCAAACTGATCTTTCTGCTCTAACACCTGACGTCGCTCTGGCTTGGCTTTATAGGCATAAGGCGTCATCGCAATCAGATGCTTTAAATCCGCTTGTGACAAGGTAAGGGGGGCATCGACCACACTTTCCTCCACCAGCTCAAAAGCATCTTGCAACTGAGTGACAAACTTATGCGGCTCATGCGGATTCACTTCTGCAAAAAGTGCCTCACGCATGGCATATAAATGCTCTTTCGCCGGGGTCACCACCATCAAATAGGCATGCGGTTTCAGTACCCTTAATATTTCCGGTTTCGGAATCGGACTGAATAAACTGGTACATAAATCAATTGAAGCATCCAGTATCGGCACAGTAGCTCCGGTTCCCACCACCCAGGTCACATTTTTATTGAGCTTGGCTGCAACCTGAACCGCATTTTTAGCAATATCCACACCGACACATTGCAGTACTTCCGCCTGCATGGCACTGGTGTAATAACCTTCACCACAACCAATATCCAGCAGATTTTCAATGCGTAATTCACGAATTTTTTCAACCACTGCCTGCTGTAAAGGCGCATAAAAACCGGCACTTAAAAATGCACGACGCGCCTGTACCGACTCAGGTGTATCACCCGGATTCTTACTGTGCTTATGCTGTACTACATGCAGGTTCACATAGCCTTGTTTGGCCACGTCATAACTGTGATTATTCACACAGTGCCATGTTTTTCCAGTCAGTTTCAATACTCCATGACAGACAGGACACATCAGCAGATTCATATTTTTCTCCAATGCCTGAAATCAGGCGATAAAAAAGCTGGCAGATGTGGGAGCAAATGCCAGCTTTTTTCGAATATTTGCTTAACGCAATTTTAAGGTCATTAAGCCTAAAACTACCAGCATAATCGTAATAATCCAGAAACGAATTACCACCTGGGTTTCACGCCAGCCTTTTTTCTCATAATGATGATGTAGTGGCGCCATCAGGAAGACACGTTTGTTACGCATACGCAGTGAACCAATTTGCAGGAACACCGAAATGGCTTCTACTACAAAGACCCCGCCCATAATTGCAAACACGATTTCCTGACGAACCATGACTGCAATCGTACCCAGCATTGCACCTAAGGATAAAGCTCCGACATCACCCATAAATACTTGTGCAGGATGTGCGTTATACCAAAGAAAGGCCAAACCGGCACCAATCATGGCTGCACAGATCACCACCAGTTCAGAAGAATATTTTACATAAGGGATATGCAGATAATTGGCAAAGCGGACATCTCCGGCCAGATAGGCAAATACCCCCAAACCGGCAGCAACCAGAACAATCGGCATAATCGCCAGACCATCCAGACCATCTGTCAGGTTCACCGCATTGGATGCACCGTTAATTACCAAATAGGTAAAGATAATGAAACCAATCCCTAAAGGAATAACAGATAATGGAATGGTCAGATTTTTAAAGAAAGGAATCAACAGATCCAGCATATTGCTGGTATGCACAGGATTAGCCTGCTGGGTCGCAATCACATACAGGGCAATACCGGCACCCAAAGAAGCCACTGAAGTCCAGAAGAATTTTTTTCGTGCAGGCAGACCGGCATTGTCTTTATAACGTACCTTGATCCAGTCATCTGCCCAGCCGACAGCACCAAAAATCACCATCACGCCCAGTACAATCCAGACATAAGGATTAGATAAATCTGCCCATAACAGGGTTGAAATACCAATCGACAGCA
This sequence comes from Acinetobacter sp. ANC 4218, assembly GCF_002135245.1. Taxonomy (NCBI): domain Bacteria; kingdom Pseudomonadati; phylum Pseudomonadota; class Gammaproteobacteria; order Moraxellales; family Moraxellaceae; genus Acinetobacter; species Acinetobacter sp. ANC 4218. The sequence goes on from NZ_NEGD01000013.1 coordinate 49,399, forward strand.
GGACCAGAATCCCGCCCATGGTTGGGGTTCCCATTTTTTTGGCATGATTTTCAGGAGCAAAAGAACTTACCGCCTGCCCGTATTTTAAAGCCTGGAGCTTACGGATCATCACCGGACCCAAAACCAGTCCAATGGTCAATGCGGTTAAGACACTGAGCAAAGCACGTAAAGTTAAATAACGAACCACCTGAAACGTGCTGTCAAAGCCCGCCAAATGTTCAAATAGCCATAACAGCATTTAGAGTTTCTCCATCAAATCAGCCATCAATGTTTCCATGTGGGTATAACGAGAACCTTTGAACAGGAAACTCATGGATTGAGGTTGATGCGTTTCAATTAAACTAAGTAAGAAAGGAAGGGCTTGTGCCTGGGTCAAGAAGGCCTGCAGTTTTTTGCCATACTGGGTACTGCGTGCCCCTTCCTGGGTAGCCGGAGCAAATTCACCCACGGCAACCACGAAGTGAACTCCCGGTACCGAAACCAGGTCACGCCCCAGCATATAGTGTTGCTGTGCTGCACTTACACCTAATTCACCAATATCACCAATCACCATTACTTTGACGCCTTCCTGTTGCGCCAGCACTTCGGCTGCAGCGCGCATGGACGTCGGGTTGGCATTGTAGGTATCATCAATAAACAGATGTTTTGCGGTGTGAATAAAGTTCAAACGGCCTTTCGCACCTTTAGCCTGCTCCAAACCGGTCACAATATCATCCAGCGCAACACCAATCGCCAAGGCAAAAGCAGCTGCGGCAGTAGCATTCTGCACATTGTGCTCACCAGCAAATGGCAGATTGATCTGACGCACACCTTGCGGGGTATTTAACGTAAAGCGGGAAGATTGTGCTTGCAACTCGATGTCTGTTGCAAAAACATCATCATGCTGCCCGAAACTCAACACCTTCTCAGTTTGCACCGCTTGGCGAATCATATCGGTAAAATCATCTGCCGCAGGAACAATTGAGGTGCCTGCTTTATCAATATGACGATAAATTTCCGATTTTGCCCGACAGATACCATCGCGTCCGCCAAACTCACCTAAATGTGCAGTACCAATATTGATAATCCCGGCGACATGCGGTTGCACCAGATTTGAGGTGTAATCAATTTCACCCTGATGGCTGGCACCTAATTCCATCACGGCATACTGATGCTCAGCACGTAGCTCAAGCAGCATCATCGGTACGCCCAAATCGTTATTCAGATTGCCGCGGGTAATAAGGGTCGGTGCCAGACGTGACAAGATACTGCCGAGCATTTCCTTAGTAGTGGTTTTACCACTACTGCCAGTTAGGGCAATCACTTTCAATTGTGAATTTTGCGCACGGCGATAAGCCCCTAGATATCCCAATGCCAGACGGGTATCGGCAACCACAAGCTGACAGATATCAGCATCCACCGGATGGCTAACAATTGCGATTTCACAGCCCTTAGCCACCACTTGGGCAACAAAATCATGCGCATCAAAACGTTCGCCTTGCAAAGCAAGAAAAGCATCGCCTTTTTCCGCAAAGCGTGAATCGGTCAAAATCCGTTTGATTGCGCCTTGAGGCACTTTCTCATTCAACCAGTAACCCTGGGTGGCTTCAGCAAGCTGTACGGCTGTCCACGGTTCTAAAGGTACTGTACTGGTAGTTGATGTATGCATGATGGTTTCCTATTGCGCAGGATAAGCTGAATCTGGTGAGTGATGCTGTGCATCAATGGCCGCCTGCACTTCAACCACATCATCGAACCAATGACGTACGCCATCAATTTCCTGATAGTTTTCATGCCCCTTACCGGCAATGACCACAATATCAGCTGCCTGGGCCTGTTTCACTGCAAATTTGATCGCTTCACGGCGGTCATGAATTTCATGTACTGGATGCTTTGAAAAATCAATACCTGCTTTCATGTCGGCAAAAATCTGTTCCGGGTCTTCGGTGCGCGGATTATCTGAAGTGATCAGCACGACATTGGCATGGTCCAGGGCAGCTTGTGTCATTAGCGGACGCTTGCCACGGTCACGATCGCCACCACAGCCAAAGACTGCCCATAAATTTTTCGCTACATGGCGTTTTAAGGTGGTCAGCACCTGGATCAGGGCATCCGGCGTATGGGCATAATCCACCACAAACAGGCGCTCACCATCACGAATGACCTGCATACGACCCGGCGCACCTTTCAGTTGTGCTGCAACTGCAATCAAATCGGTCAGCTTAAAGCCAGCCTGCTGTGCAGTAATCAGACTCGCCACCAGATTTTCTACGTTAAAATGACCCAGCAATGGGCTATTGACTTCAAATTCACCATCCGCAGTGATCAGTTTAAAGCAGGCACCGTTTAAACTATATTGAATATTTTCAACCCGATAGTCAGCTGTCTGAGTGGTCGAGTAAGTAAGGATTTTCGGTTGAGCAGGATTTGATTGGGCAGCGTCAATCATGACCTGTGCATGTTCATCATCAATGTTGATAATGGCTACTTTCAAAGTCAAAAATTTAAATAATCGCGACTTGGCTTCAGCATAAGCTTGAAGCGTTCCGTGATAATCCAGATGATCGCGACTCAAGTTACTATATGCCGCAATTTCGATATCGCAGCCATTTAAACGCCCCTGTTCCAGACCATGCGAGCTGGCTTCAATCGCTGCAAATTCAGCACCGGCCTGCGCATATTCATGTAAGGCATTTTGCAGCTGCAAGGCATCCAGCGTAGTATGCGTAGAGGCTTCCAGATTCGGTAAAATACCGTTACCAGTGGTTCCCATCACGGCGCATTTCTTGCCTTGCAACATCAGCAGTTCAGCAATTAAACGCGAGATGGTGGTTTTACCGTTGGTTCCTGTCACTGCAATAATGCGCGCGGCATTTACAGCTTGGGTCACTTGTAAATACTGTTTTTGCCACTGTCCCATCAAATGACGGACATTCGCTACCACTATACTATTTTCCAGACCTAAATCTGTTTCGCTGACCACAGCCAGAGCCCCCCTTGCCAAAGCCGATTGGGCAAACTGCAAGGTTTTTTCAGGCTGAGAAAAACTAGTCAGGGCAATAAAAATTTGCCCTGCGTCAACTTTACGACTATCTAAACTAAAGCCAGTGAATGGCTTGCTCATCCATCCAGCGGTTTTCTCAGTATGGTAGATATCTTGAAATGTAATCGACATTTATCACCTGTTACTGGATTTTGGGAGTATCTAAAGGTTTATCTAAAGGCACATTCATCAAACGTAAGGATTCCTGCATCACACGTGCAAATACCGGTGCTGCCACCAAACCGCCGTAATATTGTCCTTTCGGGTTTTCCACCACAATGACCATCGCCAAACGCGGATCACTGACCGGCGCCATACCGGCAAACAGCGCACGATATTCACTATCTGAATACCCCTTACGGTCCGCACGCAATTTATGCGCAGTACCGGTCTTACCCGCCACACGATAACCTGGAATATTCGCCTGTTGTGCTGTACCACCCGGCAAGGTCACAGCTTCCATCATCAACAGCACCTGATCGGCAATTTTTGCATCAATAATCTGTTCGCCTTTCGGTGGCTGTTCTAATTTATATAAGCTTAAAGGGACTTTGACTCCTTTATTGGCAATCATGGCATAAGCATCGGCAATTTGCAGTACCGTCGCATTCAGGCCATAGCCATAGGCCATAGTACCCACTTCAGAGACATTCCATTTGCTTGGCGGCAAAATCAGACCTGCACTTTCACCCGGGAATTTCACCGCAGAACGCTGTCCCAGACCTACGCGTTTATAGAAAGTCGGTAAGGTTGCATAAGGCAGTGACAAGGCAATTTTTGCCACACCCACGTTGGAAGATTTCTGGATAATACCGCCCAGGGTCAGTGCGCCATAGTTATGCGTATCACGGATGGTATGGTTACCAATACGCATACTGCCCGGCGAAGTATTGACGACAGAGTTCGCGGTATATTTGCCACTTTCCAGCGCCATCGCTACGGTGAGCGGTTTCATGGTAGAACCCGGCTCAAACGAGTCCACGGCACCGCGGTTACGCATGGCATCTTTATTAGCCAGACTCTTTTTGTCATTGGGATTATATGAAGGCCAGCTGGTCATGGCCAGAATTTCACCAGTTTTGACATCTACCGCAATCGCGGTTGCAGAGCGGGCATTATTGGCCACACCGGCAGCAGTCAACTCACGGTACATAATATATTGCAGCCGTGAATCGATACTTAGGGTGATATTTTCCCCAGCTTCGACTTCCTTGATAATTTCAGGGTCTTTAAAACGGTTGCCTTTTTTATCACGCACAATCTGCTGTTCGCCATCATGACCAGACAAAGCCTTATTCAGCTGCATCTCCAGACCTTCAATCCCCACGCCTTCACTATTAGTTAAACCAATAATCTGGGCATTGGGCTGTGGCTGCGGATAGTAACGTTTATAGTTTTTCTCAGTATAAACCCCCTGGAACTCACGCTTGGCAATCAGTTCTGCCTGCTGGGGTGGAATTTCTTTTTGCAGCACCAGATAACGTGAACGAGGTTTGTCGTTCATTTTCTTTTTCAGCTCGGCACGGTCGATGCCCACTGCATCGGCAAGCTCATCCAGATTAAGATTTTTATCAGGTAACTGGCGTTTCAGTTTGCGATTATTGGGATCTTTGGCCAGTTCAGCAGTAATCTCGTCAAACTGTTTTTTGGTTTCAAAATAGTCACGCGGATCAATCACCACCTTCATTACTGGCGTACTGATGGCCAGAGGTACACCATGACGGTCATAGATGACACCACGCATCGCCTTGATTTTTTCAGTTCTTAAAATATTGGCATTGGCCTTGTTTTGCAAAAAGTCCTTATTGATCACCTGCACATAAAATGCACGACTCACCAGAGCTAAAAAGCAGAATAAAACCACGCTCCACATCAAATAAAAACGCCACATGTCTACACTGAGGGCATTTTTCTCACTAATCGGCTGCTGCTTTTTGCGTGTTGCCTGTGTTGTTCTTTTGTCCACCATAATTACAGCTAGCCCTATTTTTTATCTTCTGAAGTCATTGGTAAAGCAATTACAACCGTCTGTGCTGCAGGAGGCGAATACATACGCAATTGCGTTACCGCACGCGTGCCAATCTGTGCCGTCGCACCAAAAGTTTGTTGTTCAATCAGCAAACGGCCCCACTCTGCATTTAGATCATCCCTTTCCCGCATAAAAGAACTGAGTTCGCGGTAGTCATGACGATATTCAAACACTTGAAATACCACCATGATTGCACTGACAAAGACCAACAGCAGCAAAATGATATAACTGATGAATTTTTTCATCGGTTTTTTGTCGGTTTTCTTTTCAACAACTTCAGTTTTCATTATTCGCCTTTTGAAGCTAAGCGCTCTGCAACTCTAAGCCATGCACTACGAGAACGAGGGTTGGCCTTCACCTCTTCTTCACTGGCACGGACTCGGGAAATTTTCTTTAAACGACGGGTATCTTCCCGTTTTTGTGGTAAACCCCAACTGGTGTCTTCCGCTAAAGTCGATTCTTTTTGAATAAATTGTTTAATTAAACGGTCTTCCAGGGAATGGAAACTGATCACAGCCAAACGTCCCTCGGGTTTTAAAACTTCCACAGCCTGTGGCAAGAATGCTTCAATATCATCTAATTCTTTATTAATGGCAATACGGATAGCCTGAAAAGTTCGGGTTGCCGCATGTTTATTTTTTTCCCATTTCGGATGAGCAACCTTTACGATCTCTGCCAGTTGAGCCGTGGTTTCAATATAACCGGCAGCTTTAATAGCTTTGGCAATACGGCGACTATAACGTTCTTCACCATACTGGAAAATGATATTTGCCAGGGCTTCTTCTTCAATATCCACCAGCCACTCGGCCGCCGTTGGACCTTGCGAATTATCCATACGCATATCCAGTGGCCCATCTTTCATAAAACTAAAGCCACGTTCCGCCTGATCGAGTTGTGGAGATGACACGCCTAAATCTGCCATCACTCCATCCACCTGGTCGATACCCAATGCTTCCAGCTCCTGCTTTAAATCGGCAAAGCTGGCATGAATAATCTTGAAACGTGAATCTTCCAGTTCCAAAAGTGCCGCTGTTTGCAAAGCTTGCGGATCTTTATCAAAAGCATAAACACGTGCATTTTCATCTAACTTAGACAGCAATAAACGGGTATGACCGCCGCGACCGAAAGTCCCATCGACATAAATTCCTGTATTGCGATCTGCCAACAAGGCATCAACAGTTTCGTGAAGTAATACAGAAATATGCGACATAAGGGTTCAATCAATACTAGGAAAAATGTAACTGCACATTATTACCTTGTTTTAACAAAGCTCCAAACGACTTTTTGTAGGGAAATATTACTTTTCATAGAGAAAACCGTTTTTGGGGATATTGAAGCAAATTTTGTTGTAAATGCATATTATTTAAAAAACCCGATTCTTCTCTTTATTGTTTGTTAAAATCTGCCAAACTTTGCTGAACCAATAAAAATAGAGAACTATTACTCATCTTTTTTAAATTTATGCTTCATTCAAAATAAAAAAGCCAATCACAAAGGATTGGCTTTTTAGATCACGCAGAATTAACGTTTGCTATTATAAATCTGGTCAAAAATCGCACCATTCACAAAATGGGTCTGTTGTGCTTTAGCCCAACCACCAAATACCTCATCAATGGTAAAGGTTTTTAGTTTCGGGAATTGCTCAGAATATTTAGCCAACACTTCAGGATTACGCGGACGGTAGTAATATTTTGCTGCCATTTCCTGACCCAATGGTGAGTACAAGTAATTGATATAACCTTTGGCTAACCACTTATTGCCATCTTTCTCTACATTTTTATCTACGATTGCAACTGATGGTTCAGTTAAAATAGACATGGATGGATAGACAATTTCAAACTTGTTTTTGCCCAAAGTTTTTTGCGTCACCAGGGCTTCATTCTCCCAGGTCAATAACACATCGCCAATACCACGTTCCGCAAAAGTCGTCATTGAAGCACGTGCAGCCGAGTCCATCACTTTAACGTTGTGGTACATTTTACCGACGAAGTCTTTGGCTTTGGCCTCATTACCCCCCGGTTGTTTCAGCGCATACCCCCAAGCCGACAAGTATACCCAGCGTGGTAAACCGCCTGTTTTCGGGTTCGGAGTAATAATCTGTACGCCTGGTTTGGTTAAGTCAGACCAGTCTTTAATATGCTTTGGATTACCTTTACGCACCATAAACACGATGGTGGAAGTATAAGGCGCAGAGTTATGCGGAAACTCTTTTTGCCAACCCCGTTGAATCTGGCCAGACTTGACGATTTCTTCAATATCATTGGCAAGAGCCAGAGTCACCACATCACCTTTTAGTCCATCCACAACGGAACGTGCCTGTTTACCTGAACCACCATGCGACTGTTTAAAATTGACAGTACGGCCGGTACGTTCTTTCCAGTAAGCACCAAAAGACTTGTTAAATTCTTCATAAAATTCACGCGTTGCATCATAAGATACATTTAAAAATTCACGTTCTGCCGCCTGAGCAGAAGTTGGAGTAAAAGTCATACCAGTAGCAAGCAATACTGCACTGAATAAGGCTTTAAATTGAGTTTTCATGGCATACAGATCAATTATCTTCATTAATGCTAACTATATGAAATAAAGTCATAATCTGCAATTCATCAAACTTAGGCATAACCGATCAAGATAAAAGGTTTTTCTACTTAATCTACTGTTTTAGATAAAAAAATGACGATAACATTATACTTATTTAAGATATATAGATTTTTATGGATTGGATATGAAAAAAACGGATAATAATTTATCCGTTTTGACTTTTTTATCGAAAATCTGGCTTAATTCTTTTCACTATAAATTTGATCAAAAATAGCGCCATTCACAAAATGGGTTTTCTGTGCCTTGGCCCATCCACCAAACACATCACCAATGGTAAATAGTTTGATTTTGGGAAATTGTGCGGCATATTTCGCTGCCGCTTGGGAATTGCGCGGACGGAAGAAATGCTGTGCGGCCAGTTCCTGACCTTTTGGCGAATATAAATAGTTGAGATAACCTTTAGCCAAATTACGGTTGCCATCCTTATCGACATTTTTATCGACTATCGCCACCGATGGCTCAGCCAGAATTGAAATGGAGGGATAGACAATCTGATACTTGTCTTTGCCCAAGCCTTGAGTCGCCAGCAAGGCCTCATTTTCCCAAGACAATAGCACATCACCAATACCACGTTCTGCAAAAGTGGTTAAAGAGCCACGTGCGCCAGAATCCAGCACTTTGACATTACCATAGAGCTTTTTAACCAGTTCACGTGCTTTAACATTATTTCCACCCGGCTGTTTTAACGCGTAGCCCCATGCCGACAGATAAATCCAGCGTGGTGCACCGCCGGTTTTCGGATTTGGTGTAATAATTTCCACACCCGGCTTGGCTAAATCGTTCCAGTCTTTAATATTTTTGGGATTACCCTTGCGAACCAGAAAAACCACAGTCGAGGTATACGGTGCAGAATTGTTCGGAAACTGCTTTTGCCAGTTTTTATGGATCAGGCCTGCCTTTACAATTTCATCAATATCGTTGGCTAGAGCCAGGGTCACGACATCAGCCTGCAAACCATCAATCACGGAACGTGCCTGTTTACCTGAACCGCCATGAGATTGCTTGAAATTAATGTCCTGTCCGGTACGTTGTTTCCAATACGCACCAAAGGCCTGATTATATTCCTGATAAAACTCACGGGTCGGATCATAAGACACATTCAGGAAATCTTTCGCGGCAAAACTCTGTGTCCCTATTCCCCCAAGCAATACCAAAAGAGCAGAGGCGATTATTTTTTTCATGTGTAACACTCTTATGTAACTTTTATTTAACAATGAGAACACTATATAAATCATAAATATTTTTAACAATCATAAACTTATAATATTTTATTGATTAAAAATCGGTTTTAAAGATATCCATAAAAATGCTTTGAAATGCACTTTTAGTACTAAAAAATATCAGCATAAATCTACAGCTTGTTGTTTTTCCTGATTCTTCATGGTGTCTCCATATTTTTTTGATACAAAGAGCACAATATTTACAGGTATTTATTATTTTGTAAAAAAGTGTGAGCTAGTTCTACTTTTGTATTTTTTTGTATGGTTAAATGGTACTCGCTCATCGGATTAAAACAATATATAAAATTCCAGCAACGGAAAAAAAGGGGGATGTGGAAATGAGATATACAGCAATTATACAAGCGCTTAGCTTAAGTTTAACTTTAGGGTTTATGGCTCAGCTGGGACATGCAGCAGCAATCAAAGGTAGCGAAGCCAAAGTAACTTTAGGTCCTGAAAAGTCTTCATTGATTGAAAAAGCCCTGCAACAGCAAAAGCAAGGTGGAAATACGTTACGTGCCGATAATGATTTAAAGATGTTGACCGAAATTAAAGTGGCACCAACTCAAAGCTTCTTTGCTGCTCAAAACCAGAAATTCAGCCGTTTTGTGCAAGCACTGTTCCCTCAAAGCAGCTCTTAACTCAACAGCGAACTTATTCCCCTTTAGAAGTTCCTATCTAGCCTAATCATTTCAATGTTGAATTTAACATTAAGTGATTAGGCTTTTTCGTTATAATAGCCTTCATTCACATTCTGAAAAATATTGGTTATGACTGTTCGTACTCGTATTGCGCCTTCTCCTACTGGCTTTCCACACGTAGGCACTGCTTATATTGCCTTGTTTAACTTATGTTTTGCTAAACAGCATGGCGGTGAATTTATTCTTCGTATTGAAGATACCGACCAACTGCGCTCAACCCCTGAATCCGAAAAAATGATTTTAGATTCATTACGCTGGTTAGGCTTAAATTGGTCAGAGGGGCCAGATGTGGGCGGTCCACATGCACCGTACCGTCAATCTGAACGTATGGGCATCTATAAACAATATGCCTTGGAACTGGTAGAAAAAGGTCATGCTTTCTACTGCTTCGCAACACCAGAAGAACTGGATCAAATGCGTGCTGAACAGCAGGCGCGTGGCGAAACACCACGTTATGATGGTCGTGGTTTAAAGCTGTCGGCAGAGGAAGTGCAGCGTCGCCTTGCCGCAGGTGAGCCCCACGTGATTCGTATGAAAGTACCTGAAGAAGGCATTTGTAAAGTCAACGACTTACTGCGTGGGGAAGTTGAAATTCCTTGGGCTCAAGTCGACATGCAAGTTTTGCTCAAAACCGATGGTTTACCGACTTACCATCTTGCCAATGTGGTTGATGACCATTTGATGCAAATCACTCACGTTTTCCGTGGTGAAGAATGGTTACCATCGGCACCAAAACACCAGTTGCTCTACCAATACTTTGGCTGGGAAATGCCAGTACTGGGTCATATGCCATTACTTCGCAACCCGGACAAATCAAAACTGTCTAAGCGTAAAAACCCAACCTCTATCAATTACTACAAAGACATTGGTGTGTTACCTGAAGCCTTGTTGAACTATTTAGGTCGTATGGGCTGGTCAATGCCAGATGAACGTGAAAAGTTCACTTTGGCAGAAATGATTGAGCATTTCGACATTAAGCGTGTATCCCTCGGCGGTCCGATCTTTGATGTGGAAAAACTCAACTGGCTCAACGGTCAATGGATTAAAGCGCTCTCGCCTGCAGAGCTGTTAAATACTTTATTGGCATGGAAATCTGACCGCAATACCCTAGAAGACATTGCTGCTGCCATTCAGCCGCGTATCAACCTGCTTTCTGAAGCAGTGAACTGGGCTGGTTTCTATTTCAACCAGTTCCCAAGCATTAGCAAAGAACAATTTGAAAGCAAGAAATTGTCTGAAGAACAGGTTCGTCAAAGCTTGCAGTTTGCCATTTGGCGTCTGGAAAGCCTGTTCACCTGGAATAACGACACGGTGAGTCAAACCTTAATGGACTTGGCCAACCAGATGGAAATTAAGCTGCGTGACTTTATGCCCACCTTCTTTATTGCCATTGCCGGTTCAACCAGTTCAACCCCAGTCATGCAATCGATGGTGACGATTGGTCCTGACTTAACTTTCGCACGCTTACGTCATGCTCTGGAAATTGTTGGCGGACCGAGTAAAAAAGAAGCAAAAATCTGGGAAAAACTCAATGAAAGCTTAAAATTGCCGAAAAATAATGCAGTTGATGAAGCATAATTGATTTTATAGTTGACGTGTGAGCGCAATACCCCTAATATTGCGCTCACACAAACTGGGGTCATAGCTCAGTTGGTAGAGCGCTACAATGGCATTGTAGAGGTCAGGAGTTCGATCCTCCTTGACTCCACCAAGTTCCACCTTTTTTTGTGTTGCCTCAATTGTCCCTATCGTCTAGAGGCCTAGGACATCGCCCTTTCACGGCGGTAACCGGGGTTCGAATCCCCGTAGGGACGCCATATTCAAGATCATCATAATATGGTTATGCTGATCTGATAAAAAACCCAAGCATTGCGACTTGGGTTTTTTATTGTCTCAATCTTTTATCAACTTTTATTTGCGCTGTTTTTGCTTTCTGTGTCATTCCGATTAAAATAAGCGATAAATTAAAATGATGGAGTTGTAATGCAATACCGTTGCCCAAAATGCCAAAGCCCTAAAATTATGCCTGTCGCTCAAGCCGGTAGCCCTGCAGTACGACCTGTAGTTCCTAAAAGCCTGGTCTTTCTTATTCCCGCAGTATTTATCTTATTACTGCTGGTTTTAATTAGTATTGCGATGTGGATTTTTGGCGATGGTGCAGGCTCTACCCTACAAGTTGCAACCGTAGTGGCTTTTATCATCTGCGTCATCGCCGGTTTCCTGTTTTACCGCGACCTGCCAGATTTTAAAATTTCCATGCAAGGCTTTATGCAATCGCAAAAGAAATGGAAATGCCGTGAATGTAATCACGAATGGGAAATCTAAAATAGATTTGATTTCACATCAGTTTCAGTGCTGGTGTGAATCTTCCTGATGAGGTGAATGTTCTTCGTGATCATCATGGCGATGACAGGATGAATGCAGCCCGCATTCATAATCTTCAATCTGTAGCGTGATTTCCCGAATACCGTGCTGATGCTGCAACATCTCCAAAGCTTGCTGATATAACAGTGTGCGATCTGCCTGAGGCGCATAAAGATGTACCGTCAGATGGACATTTCTGGAACTAATGGCCCATACCTTCAGTTGATGGATATTCTCCACATCCTTTAACGCCAAAAGGTCATTACGCAACTGCTCAATATCAATTTCTTCAGGAACTCCTTCCAGCAGAATGTTGATACTTTGTTTGAGTAAAATCCAGGTTCTTGGCAATACCCAGAGACCGATCAGCACCGCAATTAGGGTATCTATCCACATCCAGCCAGTGAAATAGATGATCGCTGCGCCCATAATCACACCGATCGAACCTACAGCATCACTTAAAACTTCCAGATAAGCCCCTTTTACATTCAGGCTTTCTGTAGCGCTGGAAAATAAAATCCGCATAGAAATCAGGTTGATCATTAAGCCAATCACCGCAACCACCAGCATGCCCAGACTTTGAATTTCAGGTGGATGGCTAAAACGCTGATAAGCTTCAAACAGAATGTACATCGCTACAACAAACAGCATCGAAGCATTAAACAGGGCGGCCAGGATTTCAAAACGCTGATAGCCAAAAGTTCTTTTATCATCTGCCGGCATTCTGCCGATTTTGATCGCCACCAAGGCAATGGCCAATGCTGCCGCATCGGTAAACATATGGGCAGCATCAGAAAGCAAGGCTAAACTTTGAGTGATAAAACCTGCAATGACTTCAATAATAAGAAAAATGCTGGTGAGCGCCAGGGCAAAGGTCAGCTTTTTGGCATTCGCTTCCGTCACCACTGCATGACTATGATTATGCCCATGCTGTTCAGCCATACCTACTCCTCTATTACTCTATTTTTTCTGGTTTTTGTGATAGCGATTCAATTTAATAATCATACGACCATAAGGTAATAGTATGGCATTCTTACCCTAATACCATGAGCAATAAAATTAAACCTCAACACAAGAGATTTCTTTCATAAGTCCTGTCTCTCTTGGTTTTACCCTCATCGGCAGAACAAAGGCACTGATAAAAGAAGTTCAATAATGGCTTTTCTATAATCCAGATTTAATAAAAAAATCATTTAAAAACAAAAAATTAAAATAAAAAGTACATCATTGTTTTCAAATAAAAATTAACTTACAAATAAAAGAGATTTAATTTCTTAAAAACCTATATATATTAAGAATATTGGATAAAAATCATTTAATCCAGATGATAAGGAGCTGAATATGATCCTGCATAAAATAGAACAGATCGTTTACGCTTGGTTACCTTTATTCGACTCAACAAGACAAGGAAGACAAAATGCCCTTTCCGAAGTGCAGGCAGAATATGCACAAGGACAATATTACGAAAAATTAGCGCTTGAACATCATCAGACCTTTGAACGCCTGCATGCCTATCAACCCACATCAGAAAACAATCCTGCCATTCAGGATAAACGCAATGCAGTCTGGAACTTTTTAAGTGCGGCACTCAAAGGTCATCGTGATTCTCAATATAAACTGGGCCTGTGTTATTTGAATGGTGAATTGGGTCTAGATAAAAATTATACCCATGCTCAGGAATGGCTCGAAAAAGCCGCCAAACAAGGTCACCCGGAAGCAATAAAGACTTTAATGTATAGTTATTCGCAAATTGCATTTTAATCAAAAAACCAGCCCGAAGGCTGGTTTTTTTCATATCAAAATCGGGAATTAAGCACCGATTTTACGATATTTTTGACGACGTGTTGCCAGGTCATCACCATCGCGCTTACGGCGATATTCCTCAAACTCGGTATAATTACCAGTGAAGAACTCTGGTGTTTCATTTTCAAATGACAAGATGTGCGTTGCAATACGGTCGAGGAACCAACGGTCATGCGATACCACCATCACAGTACCTGGGAATACCAGAATTGCATCTTCCAGTGCACGTAAGGTTTCGATATCCAAGTCGTTCGATGGCTCATCCAGCAGGATCACGTTTGCGCCCATTTGCAGGATTTTCGCCAGTTGTAAACGGTTACGCTCACCACCTGATAAACTGCCTACACGTTTTTGCTGATCTTGACCTTTGAAGTTGAAGCGACCGATATACGCACGTGATGCGATTTCGTAATCACCAATCTTCAAGATATCCAGGCCACCCGACACTTCTTCCCAAACGGTTTTGTTATCGTCCAAGGTGTCACGGATCTGACCCACGTAAGCGACTTTAACTGACTCACCCAGGGTTACCGTACCGGTATCGGGTTGCTGTTCGCCAGTCATCATACGGAATAAAGTCGTTTTACCCGCACCGTTAGGACCAACAATACCTACAATCGCAGCTGGTGGAACTGTGAAAGACAAGTCTTTGTACAGTAATTTATCGCCAAACGATTTACTGATCCCTTCAACTTCTACAACCTTGTTACCTAGGCGTGGACCAGGTGGAATGTAGATTTCAGAGGTTTCATTACGCTGTTGGAATTCGCGTGAGTTAAGCTCTTCAAAACGCTCCATACGCGCTTTGTTTTTCTTTTGCTGCCCTTTAGCATTTGAACGAACCCATTCAAGTTCTTTTTTCAATGCTTTGGCAAAAGATTCTTCCTGCTTGTTCTCTTGCTCTAAACGGGCATTTTTCTGCTCAAGCCAAGAAGAATAGTTACCTTGGTAAGGAATACCATGTCCACGGTCAAGCTCCAGAATCCACTCTGCAACGTTATCCAGGAAATAACGGTCATGCGTAATCGCAACAATTGTGCCAGGGAAATCTTTCAAGAAACGCTCTAACCAAGATACAGATTCTGCATCCAAATGGTTGGTCGGTTCATCAAGAAGTAACATGTCCGGCTTAGAAAGCAATAAACGGCACAGTGCAACACGACGACGTTCACCACCTGAAAGCAAGGTGACATCTGCATCCCAAGCTGGAAGGTTTAACGCAGCAGCTGCTTGATCCATTTGGTTGGTCAGGTTATGCGCATCCCAAGCGTGAATGATGGCTTCTAACTTTTCTTGCTCTTTTGCAAGTTTGTCGAAGTCAGCATCTTCCGCTGCATATTCAGCAAATACTTCATCCAGACGAGCCAAAGCATCCAATGGTTCACGTAAACCATCTTCAACGTTACCACGAACGTCTTTGTTAGGATCAAGTGGTGGTTCTTGCTCAAGGTAGCCGATTTTAATACCCGGTTGAGCACGGGCTTCACCTGAGAAATCTTTATCTACGCCAGCCATAATACGGAGCAAGGTCGATTTACCTGCACCGTTTAAACCAAGCACACCAATTTTTGCGCCTGGAAAGAATGATAAAGAGATGTCTTTTAAGATTTCGCGCTTAGGCGGAACCATCTTCGACACACGGTTCATCGTGTAAATATATTGGGCCACGTAGGACTCCTCTATAGAAAAAGCAACATTCGCACTCTACCCACAGCAGTATGCGAACAAATATTTGGCGGGCATTATACGATGAAAGTACAAAAAAAATAAGGCATAGCCTTCATCTTCAATAGAATGTTACAACTAATGGCGTGTTGGTTTTTTAAACACAATCGCAGATACTCAGTTTTATTGAATTGTGACTGAATAAAACCCATAGATATAAGAAAATTAGATATTCTTTTCTAGAATACGCACTTTTATTCATATCCACAGGTGATAGACTGATGGCATAACCCACCGAAACAATTAACTCACTTAGATGATGTAAACATGACTTATAAAGATGAAACTTTAGCGATTCACGCAGGGTACAGCCCAGAACCGACCACAAAAGCGGTCGCCGTACCCATTTATCAAACCACTTCTTATGCCTTTGACAATACTCAACATGGGGCTGATCTGTTCGATTTAAAGGTTCAGGGTAATATCTATACCCGGATTATGAACCCGACGACCGCTGTCTTAGAACAACGTCTGGCAGCACTGGAAGGCGGGATTGGCGCTTTGGCTTTAGCCTCAGGGATGTCAGCGATTACCTATGCCATTCAAACCATTGCCGAAGCTGGTGACAATATTGCGTCGGTTTCAACGCTATATGGCGGTACATACAACCTGTTTGCCCATACTTTGCCTAAACAGGGTATTGAAGTCCGTTTCTTTGATTACCAAAACCCTGAAGCCTTGCGTGGTTTAATTGACGAGAAAACCAAACTGGTGTTTGTCGAATCGATCGGCAACCCACTCGGCAATATCATCGATCTGGAAGCCATCTCTAAAATTGCCCATGAATATGGTGTACCAGTGATTGTGGATAATACCGTTGCCACGCCTGCCCTGCTTAAACCTTTTGAATATGGTGCCGACATTGTCGTGCATTCACTGACCAAATATATTGGTGGTCACGGCAATTCAATCGGCGGTGCCATTGTTGATAGCGGTAAATTCCCTTGGGGCAAATATCCTGAACGTTTCAAAGTATTAAATACACCTGACCCAAGTTATCATGGGGTTAATTATGTCGAAGCCTTAGGTGCGGCTGCCTATATTGCCCGTGCGCGTGTGGTCCCTCTACGCAATACCGGTGCTGCCATTAGCCCCCTCAGTGTATTCCTGATCCTGCAAGGCTTAGAAACATTGAATCTGCGAATGGAGCGTCATACTGAAAATGCACAAAAGGTCGCGGAATATTTACAGCAGCATCCGAAAGTCAAATGGGTCAATTATGCTGGTTTAAAAGATCATCCTCAGCATGCGCTGGCACAAAAATACGTGAAAGGTAAACCTTCAGCAATTCTGTCTTTTGGTGTACAAGATGGCCGTGAAGGTGGAACACGTTTTATTGATGCCCTGCAACTTTTTACCCGCCTGGTCAATATTGGTGATGCCAAAAGCCTGGCCTGCCATCCTGCCACCACCACCCATCGTCAGCTCAATGAAGAAGAACTGAAGTCTGCAGGGGTGAGTATTGATATGGTCCGTTTATCTGTGGGTATTGAACATATTGATGATTTAATTGCAGATTTGGAACAGGCATTGGCACAAGTTTAAAGCTTTTGATTAGAGTACAATTTAGCCTTCTTTCTAAACGAAAGAAGGCTACTTTTATTTGAGTATAATTTTTTGATTATTTCTCTTTGCTTTGGTTTTAATTCATGGTAAAAATTAAATAACAGTTAAAACAATAATAGAGCAATTACTCTAATTATATTTGTAAATTCAATTACTTATTTGTAGATTTTTTCCTAACATTCGCTATTATAAATGGCTCGAGAATAGCTTAAATTCCCCAAATTTTGAGCGCTAGAATCAACTAAAAAAATAATCTAAATTTTTATTCTATTGAAACCAGGAAAATATTGTGAATTCTAAACTAGAGAAACTTTTTCAGAATCGAGTCAACGGCAAAGTTGTTTTAATTACTGGTGCATCTAGTGGTATTGGTTTAACCGCTGCACATAAACTCGCCGATGCCGGTGCACATGTTCTGTTGGTGGCTCGTACCAAAGAAACATTAGATCAAGTCAAACAAGAAATAGAAGCCAAGGGCGGCAAAGCATCTGTTTTCCCATGTGATTTAAATAACATGGAATCTATTGATGAGGTATCAAAAGAGATTTTAGCCTCTGTAGACCATATTGATATCCTGATCAACAATGCAGGACGCTCAATTCGTCGTGCGGTTCATGAATCGACCGACCGATTCCATGATTTTGAACGCACCATGCAGCTGAATTACTTTGGTGCAGTACGTTTAGTGATGAACATTCTGCCACAAATGATGATTCGCCGGGATGGCCATATCATCAATATCAGCTCGATTGGTGTCTTGGCCAATGCGACACGTTTTTCCGCTTATGTGGCTTCTAAAGCTGCACTGGATGCATTTAGCCGCTGTCTGTCTGCCGAAGTCCATTCGCATAAAATTGCCATTACTTCAGTTTATATGCCATTGGTTCGTACCCCAATGATTGCACCAACCAAAATCTATAAATACGTACCCACCCTGTCTCCGGAACAGGCAGCCGATTTAATTGCTTATGCGATTGTGAAACGCCCGAAAAAAGTTGCGACCCACTTAGGCCGTTTGGCTTCAATTACCTATTCTATTGCTCCAGACATTAACAATAAATTGATGTCGATTGGTTATAACCTGTTCCCAAGCTCTTCTGCTTCGGTAGGTCAACCACAGAAGCTGAATTGGGTTCAAAAAGCGTATGCACGTTTGTTCCCGGGTGAACATTGGTAAAATTGTGCAATACGAAAGCCAGTCAATAGACTGGCTTTTTTATGTTATAAACACCCATCATTTTTGCTTTTAGATTTTTATGCGGACTGCTGCTCTTATTTTCCAATATGGCTGTTTTGCCTTTGCTCTTTTTCTTTGCTATCAAGTCGGTACTTCTATATACCTGCAAGATTATAAATTGATGGATATCATCAGCGATATCGGTACTATTTTAATTTGTATCGATTTAGGCGTATTCCTACATTTCAATAAGTCTCTGGTATCGCTAAAAATGAAAAATGCTTATCAGCAGCCTGCTGTTCGGGTTTCAACGATAGAAAAAATCACGCGTAAGTTGGGTCATTTGGGTATTATTCTGATTATCTGTAGCTGGATTGTGCCAATCATTAATTCATAAAGATCAAATAAAAAACCTCCCGATGGGGAGGTTTTTTATTTGAACCATCAAAGATTATTTCGAACCTTTAATCCCGGCTTGAAGTAATAATGCACCCAAACCACCAATTTTATTTTCTTGTGGTTTAGCCGCTTGAGGCTTTTTATGACCTTGTGAGCGGTCGCCTTGCGGACGTGCATGCTGTGGACGTTTAGCTTGAGGCTTACGTTCAGCACGTTGTTCATTCTGAGCATTGTCACGGCGTGGCTGACGTGGTGCTTTAGCCGGAGCTTCTGAACCTTCAGGACGCATCGACAGGTTCACACGGTTACGTTCAGCATCGACAGTGAGTACACGTACTTGTACGATCTGACCCGGTTTCACCACTTTGTGCGGATCGGATACAAATTCATTCGCCAGTTCAGAAATATGCACTAAACCGTCTTGGTGTACACCTACATCTACAAAGGCACCGAAGTTAGTTACGTTAGTAATCACGCCTTCCAGCTGCATGCCTTCAGTCAATTGTGACACTTCAGTGATGTCATCACGGAACTTGGCAGTACGGAATTCCGGACGTGGGTCACGGCCCGGTTTTTCCAGTTCAGCCAATACATCTTGAATGGTTGGCAAACCAAACTGCTCATCGGCAAATTCTTCGGCATTCACCTGGCGAATGATTTCAGAATTACCAATAATGTCTTTTACCGTAGTGGCTTTTGCTGCAACAATTTTGTTCACTAAGCCATAAGACTCAGGGTGGACGGCAGATGCATCCAGTGGTTCAGAACCATCTTGAATACGTAAGAAACCTGCCGCCTGTTCAAAGGTACGCTCGCCTAAACGTGGTACATTTTTGAGTGCCTGACGGTTATCAAAACGACCATTTTCCTTACGGAAGTCAACAATTTGTTGGGCAATCGATTTGTTTAAACCTGCGATATAACCCAAAATTGCTGAAGATGCTGTATTGACATCTACACCGACCGAGTTCACACAGTCTTCAACAACTGCTTCTAATGTTTTCGCCAAACCGGCCTGGTTCACGTCGTGTTGGTATTGCCCCACACCAATCGATTTCGGATCAATCTTCACCAGTTCAGCCAATGGATCTTGTAAACGGCGTGCAATTGAAACTGCGCCACGAATTGAAACATCGAGTTCTGGAAGTTCTTGTGAAGCCAGTTCAGATGCCGAATAAACTGATGCCCCTGCTTCACTGACGGAAACGCGCGTCAATTTCAGGTCGCTATTGGCCGCCATCATTTCAGCCACAACCGCTTCAGTTTCACGACTGGCAGTACCATTGCCAATGGCAATCAGGTCAACATTGAATTCACGGCATAGACGGGCAAGCTCTGCAATTGAACCTGCTTTATCTTCTTTAGGCGCAAACGGATAAATGGTGCTATGCGCAACCACATCGCCTGACTGGTTCACTACAGCCAGTTTCACGCCAGTACGGATACCAGGGTCTACACCTAAGGTGCAACGTGCACCAGCAGGCGCAGAAAGTAATAAATGACGCAGGTTTTCAGCAAAGACTTCCATCGCCTCTGCTTCAGCAGCCAAGCGTTTTTCAGTCAATAATGAATGTTCGATTTGTGGACGAACCTTACCTAACCAGAACAGTTTTGCAGTTTGCTTCAAGTAATCTTGACGTGTTTGCGGTTGTACTGTTTCCAGGTTGTATTCAGTTTCAATGCGAGCAAGTGGGGCATCATCTTCACCATCCACTTTTAAGCCCAGGACATTTTCCTGACGGCCACGCAGCATCGCCAATAAACGGTGGGAAGGTACTTTGTTTAAGTTTTCAGAAAAATCGAAGTAATCACGGAATTTTTTACCGACTTCTTTTTTCTCTTCACTTGCGACCAGACTTTTCAATACAGCTGTTTTGGCAAATGTCGCTTTAAGTTCAGTGGTTAAGGCAATATTTTGCGCCCAGTCATCAATCAGAATGTGCTGGATCGCATCAAGCTGGCTTTCCACATCCGGATAATCTTCATGGCTAAAGCCAGCGAGTGCTTCTGCAGGATCAACTTGCTCGCTAAAGATTTTCTCAGCAATTGGACCCAAGCCCGCTTCTTTGGCTTTAAATGATTTGCTAGTACGTTTTGGACGGTACGGTGCATAAAGTTCTTCTAAAGCATTCTTGGTTTCAGCAGCATTTACACGTGCCAATAAATCGTCTGACAATTTATTTTGTTCTTTCAGCGATTCAATTACTTTTTCACGGCGTTCAAATAAATCACGTAAATACGATAAACGGGTGTCGAGTTGGCGTAACTGGATATCGTCCAAGCCTTGGGTTACTTCTTTACGGTAACGTGCGATAAATGGAACGCTTGCACCTTCATCAATCAGCTTGATGGCAGCTTCTACTTGATTTGGACGTACGGCAATTTCTTTTGCCAACTGCTGAACTAAGTCAGTCATCGTGTTTGATCCCACAAGGATAAGTACTAAATGGCATGATTATAAAGACCAAGACCATAAAATCCACAACTGTTTTGATTAAATTTATCAGTGGTCAGTATTGCCAATTCACAGTTTTTTTAGAATTTGCGACAAAATTAGGTGATAAGTAGATTTTAACTCTACATATTCAGCAGGATAAGCGATAATTTAGATGTATATATTTGGTATCTATGTCTTGATTTTATCTGCAATATTTGTTGCTTTAGAGCATAGTAAACAGATACAAATGAATCGTATACTCAAGATCATCCGAACTTTTGTTTACGATGACAATAAAGATAAAGGAGCACATCATGAGTTTAGTGGTACCTGCTGAAAAAACAGATCCAGTACAAAGCGACCCTGATCGCGTCGAGCGCATTCTCGTTGTGGATGATGATGTGCGTTTACGTACGTTGTTACAACGTTTTCTAGAAGATAAAGGCTTCGTGGTCAAAACTGCTCACGATGCAACGCAAATGGATCGTTTATTGCAGCGCGAACTTTTCTCCCTGATCGTGCTCGATTTTATGCTTCCTGTTGAAGATGGTTTAAGTATTTGTCGCCGTTTACGCCAATCCAATATCGATACGCCGATTATCATGCTGACCGCCCGTGGCAGCGATTCTGACCGTATTGCCGGCTTGGAAGCAGGTGCTGATGATTACCTGCCTAAACCGTTTAACCCGAATGAGCTGCTCGCACGTATCCGTGCTGTATTGC
This sequence comes from Acinetobacter sp. ANC 4218, assembly GCF_002135245.1. Classification (NCBI taxonomy): domain Bacteria; kingdom Pseudomonadati; phylum Pseudomonadota; class Gammaproteobacteria; order Moraxellales; family Moraxellaceae; genus Acinetobacter; species Acinetobacter sp. ANC 4218. The sequence continues at coordinate 71,166 of NZ_NEGD01000013.1, forward strand.
GCCGCCAGGTTCGTGAAGTCCCGGGTGCACCAAGCCAGCAAATGGAAGTCGTGAGCTTCGGCCCTTGGTCACTGGATTTGTCGACCCGCACCCTGACCCGTGAAGGCCAGGTGGTAACGCTGACCACGGGCGAATTTGCAGTACTGAAAGCACTGGTACAACATCCACGTGAACCCTTAACCCGTGACAAATTGATGAATTTGGCACGTGGCCGTGAATGGGGTGCGATGGAACGTTCGATTGATGTTCAGGTATCACGTTTACGTCGTCTGGTGGAAGAAAACCCTGCCCGTGCGCGTTATATTCAAACGGTTTGGGGCGTAGGCTATGTCTTTGTTCCAGATGGTGCTGAATAAGCCAATTTTTATCGGATAAGACAAACTCAAACACTTGTCCGGCAAAGCCATTCGCTGCTGTTTGAGCCATCCTTCAACAGAATTTATAGATGAATGATGGCGAGTTCAGCGAATGGCAAAAGTTTTCTTGCGTAACTGTGTTACTCATTTTAAAAAAAAGTAACTTAAGCAAATCCTTCAATTGAATGTCAAAGCAGTAAGACTCAGCCAAGAACATCACTGCCGATTTTCAAAAATAAAAATGCCCACAGGAAGCTGGCGTGAAACTCGAACCCATCGACCCGCAAAAATTTACTGATTACGAAGCTTATTCAGAAAAGAAGCGAACCCGCTGGGAACGCTTTCTGGATAAGATTAAGCCGCGTTCTGCTGCAATGCGTACCACCGTGCTGGTGTTATTCGTTGTATTTTTCAGTTTATTTATGTCGTTGTGGTTCTTTTGGCGTACGCTTTACCTTCCTGAAATTCAGCAGCATGCCCGCTATTTAGGGGTCGAGCTGGAAATTCTAAACAATCCTGACTTACGCATTTTTCATAATAATGCCGAAGTGGATGCCGATTTATGGCTCAAAAATCGGGTCGGTATTGAATATATTACCAATCCCGCAGAATATCCCCGTGTAAGAGACAAGGTGATTGCCGAATTTTTTACCAATCAAATAGAAAAAAAGCTGGCGAAAGAACTGAAAGTTGAAAATGTAACGGTTTATTTCCAGTTTAAACCCAGTCCCAGTATCTGGATTCAGACTCCAGAAATGAATGGAAATTGGGTCCGTGAACCTTTAAAAACCTATGCCAACTATAGTCCCGAACTGATCTATGGCTGGTTAGTTGGTATTCCACTGATTGCTGCTGCCATCATTTTGACTCTAGTTCGCCAGTTAAACCGCCCGCTTCGCCGTTTGCAGGATGCAGCTAACAACTATAGCAAAACCGGCTCAGCACCCTATCTGGAAACCAATCATGGGCCACAAGAGATTCGTGAAGTCAATCAGGCCTTCAATCATATGATTTATACGCTGGAGCAGACTGAACGTGACCGCCGTATTATGCTGGCGGGGATTTCGCACGACTTGCGTACTCCGCTAACCCGTATCCGCTTAAGTGCAGAAATGATGCCCGATGATGACTTTTTGAAAGAAGGCTTCATTTATGATGTCGAAGATATGGATGCCATCCTGAACCAGTTCATCTCCTACATGCGTGATGGCTCTGATGAAGAACTTCAGGACACCGATATTAATATGCTGTTACAGGAACTGGTCATTCAGTTCAAGCCGCTGGACGTGCGTTTTGAAGCTGAGGAAGTTCCAATTATTCAAGCACGTAGCCAGTCTTTAAAGCGCCTGATTGGTAATCTGATTAACAATTCCAAACGCTATGGCGCCGAACCGATCGAGTTATCTGCCAAAGTGGAAAACAATCACCTGCTGATTCGTGTCGCCGACCATGGCGAAGGTATTCCTGAAGACCAGATTGAAGATTTGATGCAACCTTTCGTGCGCGGCAATGAAGCCCGGACCATTCAGGGCAGTGGTTTAGGTTTGGCCATCGTAAAACGTATTGTTGATCTTCATCAAGGGCAGCTTACCATTCAAAATCGCCCGCAAGGCGGTTTGGAAGCACTGATTTCTTTACCTCTACTGCATGATGAAGTTGAGGAAAATATCCCGCAAGGCACTTTAGAAAAAATTAAACAAACGATTACGGGACACTTTTAAGCTTTGATCAATTAATCAACAAACAGTTTTGTTTAATGATTAACCCCCTGGTTTTTACACTATTAAAATCAAGGTATTAAAAGCCATAAAAATTCGTTATACCAACATTTTTTCAAAAAATTAGACCTTAGCCTAACAGGCATGCACAATTTGTTTTTTGGACGGTACAATCCGTCTAGTTTTGAACAAGAATTGAGCGTAGACCATGTCTTTAGATCGTATTCGTTTAGCGTCACTTCATGACAAAGTCATGAGCGCAGAACAAGCTGCTACTTTTATCCAAGATGGTATGACTGTAGGTATGAGTGGATTTACTCGTGCAGGTGAAGCAAAAGCTGTTCCCCTGGCACTGGTAAAACAGGCTCAAACAAATCCTTTGAAAATTACTTTAATTACAGGCGCAAGTCTTGGTAACGATTTAGATAAACAGTTAACTGAAGCTGGTGTACTTGCTCGCCGTTTACCGTTCCAGGTAGATAATACGTTACGTAAAGCCATTAACAAAGGCGAAGTGATGTTCATCGATCAGCATTTGTCTGAAACTGTTGAACAAATGCGTAACCAGCAACTTAAAAAGCCAGATGTGGCAGTGATTGAAGCTGTTGCCATTACTGAAGATGGCGGCATCATTCCAACCACATCTGTAGGTAACTCTGCTAGCTTTGCTATTTTCGCTGAAAAAGTGATTGTAGAAATCAACACCAACTTAAGCCCTGCTTTTGAAGGTTTACACGACATCTACATCCCAACGTATCGTCCAACGCGTCAACCTATTCCGTTGACTAAAGTGGATGAGCGTATTGGTACAACAGCCATCAATATCGATCCTGCAAAAATTGTCGGTATCGTATTCAACAGCGAATACCACGATTCTCCATCTACCGTGACTGCACCGGATGATGAAACTCAAGGCATTGCGAACCACTTGATCGCATTCTTTGAAAAAGAAGTGGCTGAAGGCCGTCTTCCTTCTAATCTTGGTCCATTACAGGCAGGTATCGGTTCAATTGCCAACGCAGTATTGACCGGTTTGAAAGATTCGAACTTCGAAGACTTGATCATGTACTCAGAAGTACTTCAAGACTGTACCTTCGAATTGATTGATGCAGGCAAAATGAAATTTGCTTCAGGTTCTTCAATTACGCTTTCTGCTAAATATGGCGAAAAAGTATTTAACAACCTTGAACAATACAAAGACAAACTTGTGCTTCGTCCACAAGAAATTTCGAACCACCCTGAACTGGTTCGTCGTCTCGGTATTATCGGTATCAACACTGCATTAGAGTTCGACATTTACGGTAACGTAAACTCAACTCACGTATGCGGTACCAAAATGATGAACGGTATCGGTGGTTCTGGTGACTTCGCACGTAATGCCCACTTGGCAATTTTCGTGACTAAGTCTATCGCTAAAGGCGGTGACATTTCTTCTGTGGTGCCATTTGCTTCTCACGTTGACCATGCTGAACACGACGTAGACATTCTGGTAACTGAACAGGGTCTTGCTGACTTACGTGGTTTAGCACCTCGTGAACGTGCGCGTGTGATTATCGACAACTGTGCTCACCCGATGTACCGTGATGCTCTAAACAATTACTTTGATCGTGCATGTGCTAAAGGTGGTCAAACTCCACACATTCTTCGTGAAGCGCTGTCTTGGCATTCAAACTTCGAAGAAACCGGCCATATGCTTGCTGCTCAGGCTGAAGAGAAAAGTGCTTAATCGCCTCACTCAATAGTATCAAAAAGCGTACTTCGGTACGCTTTTTTATTTTAAACTGCTGCTTTAGCTGACATCCCCCAATCGAAACTCAAAATCTATAAACGCTGCTCAACCGCCTGACGGTTTTGCTTTTTAATTTTTTCTATTTCTGCATTTAACTGCAGAATCTGCTTATACAAATCATTAAACTGCTTGAGGGGCTGATCCTGATAAAACATAAAGGTCTTGTTCTTTTTCTCCCATTGATTATTTTTAAGAATCTGGAATAAGGCATCCGCCTTATCTAGAACCTGTAGCTCCAGAGCAAATAGCGCATGGGTCTGATCACTATCCCGGCTTTCACGCAAGCTATCGGTGAGCTGATGCCTGAGATGTGATTTAATCGATAATTGTTTAGCTCGGGCTAAGGTATTTTGTTCACGCTGTAGGGTTTGTTGCTGATAGCGCTTCGCGAGCAGATGTGCTTGCTGCAACATCTGCTCGGTTTCTACATATTTCTGCTCGCGGTCTTGGTCTAAACGGTCGATATTTAAAAACTGATCCCAGTGAATCGCTTTCAGCTCGCGCAAATACTGATTTCTTGCTTCGGCATTTTGAATCATTTCACTCAACACAAAATCCGCCATCACTTTATAATCGCCCTGCAGACGATTATCAGAGACATTGATCTGGATCGGCTTAGACCAGTCTTGGGCCTGTTGATAAATGAGTTCGGCTTTTTCATACAATACCGTTTGGTAGCTGTGCAGTTGGCTGAGTTCTTTTTGCTGGACCGAATATTGATACAACATCCAGCCAAATACGCTGCATGTTGCCAATGCCAAGATGAGAAAAATTCTGGGCATACCAGACTCCTCTATACCGCCTTTTTCACATCATAACTTGATTCAGCCTTAAATCGTTCATTTATCAAACAACAAGTACACAAAGTATGCAGGACAGCAAATGAGTTAAAATCAAGTCCATATGTCTTGTTTAAGAAAATGGCTCATTGAAGATTAAACTGCATAGCTAAAAAAGCCCGATGAAAAGGGCTTTTATCGCAACTTTTGAAAGCCTCAGGTTAGAACTTATAACCATAAGCCAAGCCTAAAATGTTCTGACTCATTGTCAAATTCGCTTCACCACCACCAAAGTTTGCAGGAATGGACTCACTGCCCTTTACTTCTTTTTCTAAAGCATGGGTATATGCAATGCTGAGCTCTTGATGAGCATCTACATTCCAGGTTGCACCTACGCTCAAATGATCTTGCACGACCCCGGGTGCCAAGATATTCAAGAAGGTTTGATCCGCCGAAATGGGCTGGTCGTTATGACTATACCCGGCACGTAAGGTTAATTTTGGATGCGCCTGATAGCTTACTGCAACTTTATACACGTTAATGTCATTCCAGCCAAAGCCTGGACCTTGATCCGACCCAAAAGCATGCCCCTGGAATAGCGGGTTAATCGCATGTCCAACCGAACCGACATCTGAATAGTTAATACGTTCCACATCTGCAGCCACGTTCAACTTTGCTGTCAGCTGATAGGCTGCACCAATACCGTAACTTTCAGGTACATCAAAATCACCTTGTTGTGCAAATAAGCCACTGTATTGATCAAAACGGTCTGCATCAATTTTAGAACTATAATTTGCACCTAGAGTTAAACGCTCATCAAAGAACTTCCCAGCCCAACCGACACGTAAGCCAACGCCTGTAGCGGAGTCTTTACCCTTATTACTGAGCTTATCACCATCGACAGAAAGACCCGCAAAACCACTAATACCTTTGGCTTCAAAACGTTGATACAAGATATTGGTCGCAACCCCAATCGATTGATTTTTCGCATATTGCCAAGAGACAGCAGGAGAAATAAACACCTGTGACAAATCTACACCCGCACTGCCTTGGTTCCCAAATGCAGCAAATGGATTTTGCTTATAGCCGGTATTCATACCGCCATTACCATAAATAGCGATCCCCAAATTAACTTGATTATTCACTTGATGGTTATAGGCAATTTCAGGAAGCACAAAATACTTTCGACCATTGCCATCATAATGACCATTGGCACCAGGTACAGCATTCCCAACTATTTCTGCTGAGCGATCAGGAGCAAAAAGTGTAGCGCCAATATCGATTCTTGAACCAATCCAGCTCAACCCTGCTGGGTTATTTGCAATAGTCAATGCATCTTGAAAATGTGCAACAGAGGCTCCAGCATTCCCTTGAGCCTTAATGCCATAACCATGCATAAAATATCCAGTTGTTGCAAATACAGGAGTACTGATCAATGGTAATAAAGCAACTAAAAAACGGGGAGAAGTGTGAATATTCATGCTAACAATTGATTAAATAATAATATATTTTTTAATAATATTATTTGTTGTAAGTCTTGTAATCTAATTAAAATGGAATTGCTTATTCGATTTTTTCATAAGAACCCCGCTTCTTTAAGTTTCAATCTATCCTTAAACCTATATTTTTTATACCATTTGATAAATTCATGATTTTTCATTTTTAGATGCTTTAAATTTTAATCTCTATCCCCATCAATAGAAGCAAGAAAAGATAAGAGAACTCTCATGCGCGTAGATATTTGGTCAGATGTAGTTTGCCCATTTTGTTATATTGGTAAAAAACGTCTGGAAGCTGCTGCTGAACAGGCAGGTTTAGAACTTGAAGTTCATTGGCATAGTTATGAACTTGACCCGGAAGCACCTGTTCGCCAGGAAGTATCCAACTCTGAACGTCTGGCACAAAAATACGGCCGTACTCTGACTGAAGTTGAAGAAATGCAGCGCAATATTGCCGCAATGGCTGCAGAAGAAGGCATTCAGTTCAATTGGGACAATGCCAATTCAGGCAACACCTTCAATGCTCACCGTATTATCCATTTGGCACAAAGCAAAGGCTTGGGTTCCGAAGCCAAAGAAGCCTTTTTCTATAGTTATATGACCCAAGGTTTAGCCATTGGTGAACGTGAAACTCTGGAAGATGTTGCAGCCCGTATTGGCTTAAATCCGGTTGAAGTAGATGATGTGCTCAATTCAGACGAATTTGCAGATTTTGTCAAATTTGATGAAGAAGTAGCACGTGATCAGCTCAATGTGACCGGAGTACCCTTCTTTGTCTTTGATCAACGGATCGCACTCGCGGGTGCACAGCCACGTGAAGTATTTTTACAGGTGATGAAAAAAGCCCTTGAAGCACCTCAACAAGACAACATAGTTGCTGAAGATAGCGCAATCTGTAAAGAAGATCAGTGTGATGTTCCGGAAAAATAAGCTGAAGTCTTAACTACAGCAAGTCAATAAAAAAATCCCCAGTCCTTGGGGATTTTTTATTTTAAGATTCATTGATCTATTCAATTCAGTCAACCAAGAAGCTAATTTTTAAATTCACCCGATATTCTGTAATTTTATTATCCTTAATCACCACTTTTTGTTCATTTATCCATGCACCCTGCACATTTTTCACTGTTTCGGTCACTTTATCTATGCCACTTTGAATAGCATCTTCAAAACTTTTATTACTGCTTGAATTCACTTCAACCACTTTTGCGATAGCCATTGTTTTTACCTCAGGTTTTATTATTTTGAGTCCAGATCATAGGACATTTTCTAAACAAAAAAGTGAGTTTTAACATTACAGCGCAAAAACTTACAGCCGGGTCACAATACCCTTATTTGCTTTGAACCTCTTACAAAAGACAACTTATCTATACAAGGTTTGGACACAATTAAAAGCGAAATTCGCTAGGCTAATATGCGGAATATCTGAGTTCCTAATCATGAAATTTATAGAGGTAAATATGAACACTGAAATACAAGATCCGATGATTGATACCAGTCCAGAACAAAGCACATCTGCAAAATCTCCTTTTTCACCCACGCTCAAAGGTGTACTGATTGGCGCAGTGGCTGGTAGTGTATTACCCGTTTTCGGTACGTTTAGTGGTGCCATTATTGGAGGTGTGGCGGGAAAAGTTTACGAAAAAAAATACCAAAATAAATGCAATGCAAAATAATTTTTTTATATTTTCAAAGCAGTTAAGACAGATTGTTAATAGACAGTCTGTCTTAGAGCAAAAACTCTAAATATATGATTTATATAATATTTTAAACTCACCGTTCATCTTTTTTTGCTCTCACCTCCTTACTTGATTCAATCACTTCTTGATATCATTCACATGAAATTTATTTTTATTTCTCTCCTTGCCTGCTTCATTTTTGAATGAACCAGACATCCTTTCACTAAAGGAAAATGATGATGAACCTGATTAAATCTCTTATCGCTGTTGCTATTGTGGCTTGCTCTGCTAACCTTTCTGCTCAAATTGTTTATACCCCAGATTTTCCTGTCAACAAAGCAACAGAAACCGTGAATGCTGAACAAAAAGCACCAGTTGCTAAAGCTGAGACACAGAGTGTGACTGCATCTAAAACAGCTGCCTAATCTAAAAATCCATAAAAAAAACCAGACAAAACAAATGTGGTCTGGTTTTTTTATCAGCATAAATTGGCATTTTGTTCGCCGGCTTATGTTCGATCAGAACATCGTTTTAATCTGTCATTTCATCACTTTCTTTTTATCCCTTTCTTTGCAAAATAACAGGACAGCTAAAGCCTGATCAGCAGATTTCTGCTCTCTCCTGCCAAAAAATTGCTTATTTTTTATTTAAAATTTACATTTTTTGCAAATTATGTCTATAAATACTCAAAAACTGACATTTTTTTCATGCTTTTTTTTACTAAATACATATAATCAAAACAATTAAATAAATAATTCACTCAAGAAGAAGTGTGTATATGCAAGAACTTCAAGCACTGATTCAAGGCAAGATTCCTCCGCAAACGATCAACACCGATCAGTTGATCATGCTTGCTGAGCATTACTCCCAGCCCACGTCTGCAGAATATAAGTTACTTGAACTCGCGATTAATATCGTATTGGCAAGTTATCTAGAAAAAGCGCAAAAGCATCTCTAAAGGTGAGATCAGCACATGAATGTCTTAGAAAAAGCCAAGCTGATTCAAGAATTAAATCAACTCATCGATGGCTTGGAACAACGTTCCTTATCTTTCTTTGAAATTGCCCGCTCAAAAGCCCGGATAAAAGACATTTTTGCTTTATGTGATGAACCGATTTTTAAAAAACAGATTTTACAATTTAAATCCCATAGCCAGCCCGAAAAAGCAGCTACAGATTTCGCCGCTCAAACCCTGTTTCAGCTCTCTTTTCGTGGCGTATTTCAGCAAGGTAAAGCGCTAGAGCAAGCCCTTTATCAACATCCAGATTTTGGCTGGGCTATTTTGCATGATCCTCAACTCGGTTGGCAAATCTGGTTAATTCCGGCAGCAAATCGTACAGCCCTGATCAGCGAATGGGAAAATCTGGAGGATGCCTATCACTGGATGTTGCAACAACAACAGAACTATGGTTGCCTAAAAACAGACTACGAACTCAAACAGATTCAAAATTTGATTGTACCAAAGCTAACGAGTGTTTTAACCGAGACTGAGACCAATCTAACTGTAGCTGCTGATGAGCTTCAAACCATTGCTGAACATGAACAATCCAATTTAATGGATTTATCCATAACTGAGCTGTATTCAGATCAAGAGCCGATAGCCACTGAAAGATCTGCGCAGCAAAGCCAGCAGCCTGCCGAGATTCAGCAACCGTCTTCGTTAGCTGTAGAACCTGATCTGCCGATGGCGGCTTCTACGCTCGCCCACACCGATATAGAGAATACGGCGGCTCCGTCATCTATCATCAAAGATGTTGCAGAAACCCTGGAACTCAATCAATATGTCGCCCGTATTCATTCGCTACCTGGCGAAGAAGCCTCATTACAGCAGCTATATCGTTTAGACATTCCCAGCCTGCCAGAAATTGCCCCGTATCTAGATTTACTGTTACATGGTGCAGACCTGGAAAAATGGCAGCATTACCCAATTTATCTGGCAGAGCAGATCAATCAGCAAGGTTGTTTTGTTCGATATTTGGCATTACTGGGTGCAGAAAACCAGACGCAGGCCATGCAGTTCATGCCATTATTGAATAATGCTGAGCAATATGCCCTGGCTGCAATCAAGACAATTCCCTGGATAGACCTGGCCGATCATTTTAACTCTATTGAATCCCTGTTTGATGTCTATACGCATAAAGCCATTTGCATCTGGCATGATGAAAACTATATGCCATTTATTCCTGCACAACTGATTCAAACCCAAAAAATTATTCAGCTGGATGAAAGTACCGCCGATATTAAAACACCGCTACTTTTACTCAAAGAACGGCAAAAAATACGGCTTATTCATGGGCACAAACGTTTAGCCCTGTCACAGAATGAATCGGCCTATCCTTATTTTTTATTGGAACGCCATCATGGCATTAGCTGGCAAATGATTCAGATGATTACTGCTCAATTCAGTTCCCCGATTAATTGCCGGGAATTATATAAAGAGATTCAAAAGCATATTTCAAATTAAGTTTTTATTTTTTGTAGCAAGAGCTTGCTTTTTAGTGTGATTTTTTACCAGACTAGTCATCATCAGACAATATAAGAGCAAGGATATGCGGAAAAAAAAATTATCTCTATTAAGCCCCCTCTTATGTGTGTTGATCTCTGGACTCATGTCTACTGTCAGCTGGTCAAGCTCAGCTGAAACCGGGGTTGATCAACAAAAGCTTAACGCAACAGAAACAGATTTTAATTTGCTCAGTCAGATTCCAAGCCTGATTGATGCGATGCCAACAGTTTTACCGCAACAGTCAGATGCAGTAATTGTCCCTCCGATCCAAGCCACTGAAAAACAAAGCTGGCTAGACCGTAAACAACATGAAATCCGCAACTGGACAGACCGTAGCTCCCATAAAATAGATAAATGGTTTGGGCAACCCGATCCAAATGATCCAGCTTCAGCAACCCTACGCCTGATTATCGATAACAGCTGGAATAAACATGATGGTTATGAAGTTAGCCCACGTCTGCGCGGAAAAATTAAACTTCCAACTTTGGAACGTAAGATCAGTTTGGTATTCGGTGATGACTCTTTAGATAATGAACTGAACAATAATGTTGCCATTACCGATGAAAATCCAGGAAGCACCAGTAGTAAAGCTTTAGACCGTGAACGAACACAAGAAAGTAACAGTTCCTTGGCCCTGCGTTGGTCGGCTTTTTCCAAACGGCTGCCTTTTGAAACCGATCTGGATTTGGGGATTCGTTCAGGGGATGATATTTATGTAAGACTTAAAGCGTCCAGAGACTGGCAACTGGAAAATGATTTCAGATTTCATGCCGAACAGATTTACCGCTATGGCATAGATAGTGAAAACTACTTGCGAACTAATCTGGAACTTACCCATGCACGGCCGAATCAGGCCTTTTTATCCAATCAGCTCAGCCTGACCTATGCCGACAAACAAGATGACGATGTCACTTGGGATAATTATTTATTCAGACAACATCAATTTTTCCAGAATAACCGTTTTGCTTATGGCTTATATACCGGCGGTTTTTATAATAATAACGACCTTCGCCTGAACAGTTGGGGACCCTATATTTCATGGCGGCAACCTTTTGTGCGTGAATGGTTTTTTCTACAAGGCGATTTAAACTATCTCAATGACCATCGTGAAGATCGCAGCCATTTCCTCGGTGTATTAGTGCGTATGGAAGCATTGTTCTAATGTTGGGCAATATAATAAGTTGAGCCATCCATACGCCTATTTTCTGCAATAAAAAACCTCCCGAGGGAGGTTTTTTTATATTGTCGAAAACTGACTTATTTTAACAATAAACTATTGATACGTTTCACATACTCAGCTGGATCATCAGGTAATCCACCTTCAGCAATCACTGCCTGATCAAAAATCACATTGGCCAGGTCATCAAACTGGTTCGATCCTTCCAGCTTTTTCACCAGCGGATGTTCAGGATTAATTTCCAGAATTGGTTTACTTTCTGGCACTGCCTGACCAGCCTGTTTCAGCATGCGAATCAACTGTGGAGACAGCTCACCTTCGCCTGTCACCAAACATGCCGGTGAATCCACCAGACGGGTCGTCACACGCACTTGTTGAGTTTTGTCTTTGAGAGAATCCGAAAGCTTATCCACGACTGGCTTAAACTGCTCAGCTGCTACTTCCAGTGCTTTCTTCTCTTCAGCATCCTGTAAATCACCCAAGTCTACTGCACCCTTGGACACATTTTGCATTGGCGTTCCGTCGAATTCATGAATAAACTCCATCGCCCACTCATCCACACGATCCGCCATTAACAGCACTTCAATGCCTTTTTTCTTGAACAGCTCCAGCTGTGGCGAATTTTTCGCAGCACTGAGGCTTTCCGCAGTCACATAATAAATGGCCTTTTGCCCGTCTTTCATTCGTGCCTTGTAATCTGCCAATGAGGTTGAAACTTCATCAGTAGTCGAAGTCGAGAAACGCAGCAATTTTAAGATACGTTCACGGTTACCAAAGTCTTCACCCAAACCTTCCTTAATCACCGAACCAAATTCAGCATAAAAAGTTTTGAATTTCTCCTGATCCTGTTCATCTTCAGATTTTGCCAGACCATCCAGCATGGTCAGCACACGGCGGGCATTTCCTTCACGAATTGTTTTGACATCGCGGCTTTCTTGCAGCAATTCACGGCTAACATTGAGTGGAAGATCGGCACTATCCACCACCCCTTGCACAAAACGCAAATAGTTTGGAATCAGGTTATCTGCTTCATCCATAATAAATACGCGTTTGACATACAGTTTAATGCCTGCTTTGGCTTCGCGAGTAAAGAGATTGCTTGCCGCCTTGCTTGGAATGTAAAGCAATTGTGTGTATTCCGTGCTGCCTTCTACACGGTTATGGGTCCAGGCCAAAGGTGCATCAAAGTCATGACTGAGATTCTTGTAGAATTCGGTATATTGCTCGTCAGTGATCTCGTTTTTATTGCGGGTCCAAAGTGCGCTGGCAGAGTTAATGGCTTCCCATTCATCTGTTTTTACCATCTGACCTGGCTTAGCTTCTTCCCCCTCAGCCGCTTCTTCTTGCTGCCAGATTTCTTTTTGCATTTCAATTGGCAGGCTAATATGGTCAGAATATTTATTGATGATTTGCTTAACTTTATAAGATTCTAAATATTCCAGTGCATTGTCATGCAAATGCAAAATAATGTCTGTTCCACGTGAAGCCTTATTGATTTGCTCAACTTCGAAATCACCTGTTCCGCTACTAATCCAGCGTACCCCATCAGCGACATCAGCAGCGGCATGGCGCGATTCCACGGTAATCTTTTCAGCTACAATAAAGCCTGAATAGAAACCCACACCAAACTGGCCAATCAACTGCGCATCCGCTTTTTGATCTCCGGACAATTTAGACATGAAGTCCTTGGTGCCCGATTTGGCAATGGTGCCCAGATTATCAATCGCTTCTTGTTGAGTCAGACCAATACCGTTGTCGGAAATAGTGATGGTTTTATTTTCTTTATCCAGACTGACACGTACATGCAAGTCAGGGTCATTTTCATAATATTCAGGATGGTTAATCCCTTCAAAACGCAGCTTGTCACAGGCATCCGAAGCATTCGAGATCAGTTCTCGCAGGAAAATTTCAGGGTTTGAATAGAGAGAATGCGTCACCAAATGCAATAGCTGCGCTACTTCCGCCTGGAAACTATGTTTTTGTGCGCTTTGTTCGCTCATAAATCACTCCTTAAATTCATTACATGGTTTTTATTGGATGCTTAATGAATGGAGTAAGTTAAAGAATTTTCAATAGGGTCAAATAAATTTTTCTTAAAAAGGCCCTTGTTGATACACACGCTCCATATACAGATTCAGCTTTTGCTGGCGCATTTTATACACTTCAGTTAAACAGCGGCTTGAATTGCCACATTGGTCACGCAACTGTAACCATTTGACCTGCTCATCCTGAATGACACCACGTGTTCCCATCGGCACCAAACGTTTAATAATATTGTAGGTGGTGGCCATTTTGACATCCGCATCATTAATGCTTCGATGCTCGCATATGGCATATTCAGTTGGAGTCTGGGCTTTGTCACAATTAAAACTTGCAGCATACACCGATCCACTTAAAAGACTAAAAAAGACCACTTTGCATACAATGAATAATTTCATGATTTTTCCTGCTTTTTTAGCTTATTGTAGACTCTCAACTTAAACGCATTTTTAATGATTAAACAGGATAAAAGTGCTCAATTTCTGTACTTTATTGTGACTGAATGATGAAATAAAAAATCCCCATCAGGGATGGGGATTTTGGCGCTGATTTATTGTTTTTATTTTATATCTATTTTTATTTTAGAATTTGTAGCTATAACCGATTGTGTAAACCCAAGGATTAACTTCAAGGTCACCAATAGCAGTGCCATTTAATTCAAGCTCAGATTTCACATCCGCATAACGTACATCAGCAAAAACACCCCAGTTTTTAGCATCAGCTGGTTGGAAGTTGAGACCTACTTGACCTGCTACACCATAGCCGACATCAGCATTTAATTTTGCCCCTTCAATCACAATTTCCTCATCCCAAGGAATAACCACAGTTGCACCAACACCTACATAAGGAGTGAAACCAGTTGAGTTTTTGAAATTATATTTTGCTGTAATTGTTGGTGGTAAATGCTTAAATGAAGCAATTTTTGTACCATTTGATGTTACATCGTGTTCAAAAGGAGTTGCCAACAATAATTCAGCAGAAAAATTATCATTAAAGAAATATTCTACCGATGGAGTAAAACCGTATTCTTGGGAAGCTTCTACATTTGTAAATGCACCGTTTGCCAATACATTCTGGTCTTCTGTTGGAGCTAAAGAGCTCGCGCCGACTTTAACCTGCCATTGACCTGCGATTGCAGAAGCAGACATCCCCATTAACGCGATAAGAGCAACTTGTTTTAACATTTTAAATCACCTCTAGAAGGATAATTACTACAAAATTTAAACATTAATTAATAATAAACATGCCTATTATTAATATGCAATAGCCATTAATTATTTTAAATTTATTTATTTTTAAACTATTGAAAATATTAGTTATTTATTTTAATCAGATCAACATAGTTGGTTTTTAATACCAACCATGTTAATCAGATTAATGATTATATTCCAAGTATATTACTTGGTTTTATTATATTAATTATTTAATAACATTTATTTTAAATACATGTTTTAAAATAAGCAATAAAATGAATTTAAAATTCATTAAAGTACCATTGCAGCAATCCAGCCAAATACCAATAATGGAATATTAAAATGGATAAATGTTGGAAGGACCGTATCCCAAATATGATCATGCTGACCATCTACACCCAGACCTGCAGTTGGACCTAAAGTTGAGTCTGAAGCTGGAGAGCCGGCATCACCCAATGCTGCTGCGGTACCAATCAAAGCCACAGTAGCCAATGGAGAAAAGCCAAATTGTACGCACAGCGGTACATAAATCACCGCCAATACCGGTACACTGGAGAATGATGAGCCAATCCCGATAGTCACAAATAATCCAATAAACAACATCAGAAATGCAGCCAAGGCTTTGTTGTCACCAATCAGATGCACTACCCCATTCACCAGACTATTGATGTCACCAGTATGCGTCATCACCGAAGCAAAACCAGCCGCAGAAATCATAATGAAGCCGACCAATGCCATCATGCGCATGCCTTGAACAAAGACATCATCGGCCTCTTGCCATTTGAAGATACCCGCAGCAGACAGTACCGCAAAACCGACCAGCCCACCCAAGATCATCGAGCCTGAATACAGCTGGGCAACCAAAGTCAAGGAAATCGCGAGTAGTGCCATAAAGATGGTTTTTTTCGCGATAATTGGTGCTTGTTCTGCTTCCTGTTTGAGTTCTTCGGCATCCGCTTGCAGACTCACTTCGCCCGCACGAATTGGCTTGTCCAGATCGATGGTGGTCACACGAGCAACCACACGATCAATATAATGACGTGGTTTGCGATAGCTGAAAAATACAGCAGTCAACGTACCTATCAGCATGCCAATGACCGGAATAGCCATCCCCATCGGCATCATCCAGCGATCTACATGTAAGCCATAGGCTGCACCAATTTTATTGATGTTGCCCATCAAAATTTGTTCAAGGAAAATGGAACCAAAACCGACTGGCAGGAAAATGTAGGTTCCGACCAACCCCATGGTCAGTACACATGCTGCCGCACGACGGTCTAAATTCATGTGATTCATAACCTTAAGTAAAGGAGGAACCAAGACCGGAATAAAGGCGATATGCACAGGAATCAGGTTTTGAGAAAAAATGGCTGCAACCAGTAAAATGCTTAACAGTAAATATTTTACTTTTCTGGTTTTTTGATGCGTGGCTTCCGCACCCAGCAAACCAATTAATTTATGGGCCAGAAGATCAGGCAAGCCTGATTTTGACAGGGCTAAAGCAAAAGCACCCAATACCGCATAAGCCAGAGCAACTTCTGCCCCATCACCCAGACCCGCATTAAATGCAGTTACAGTATCCGACAAACTTAGACCTGCAACCAAGCCACCAATAATCGCTGAAATGACCAAAGTCAAGACAACAGAAACTCGTGCCAGTGAGAGTATAAACATCACGGCAATCGCAATTACTACTGCATTCATGAAAATTTTAAGGAAGATAAAAAGCCGCCATTTTAACAGATGCGACCTTTTGAAACTGTAAATAAATCGGCTCAGTCAAAAAACAACAAGAAATTGATTTGAATTAAAATTTATATCAAAAAAGAATTTTCAATTATTTTTTAGAGCAAATATTTTGATATATTCTGCGACCAACTCTGCTTGGCTCAATATTGCCCAATGGTTGGCATCTATCTCTACACGCTGAAAATTTTCTGCCCATTTCGGCATTTCATCAATTAGTTCCGGACTGACAAAATTGTCTCTTTTCAGCACAATCGCCTGCACCGGACAAACAGCAAAACGCTGACGTGGTTGGGTTAAACGTGGGATGAAGTTGGCACGATACAGTCCAATACCATGTTTTCCATCTGAAGCAATATGGCGGTTTAAAGGTAAATCTTTTTGCTGCTCTAACTGTTGCAAAACTTTGTCCCATTTTTCAGGCGTAAATAAAGTCCAGATGGCTGGCGCCAACAAGGGCAATTGAAACACCGCGATATACCAGGATTTCGTCAGTTGTTTAAAAAATTTGGGCTTATTTTGCTTAAATTGCTGACGCATCCAAAAAGCGGCATGATCCAGACAGGGACCAGAAATAGTGCTATAAGACAAAATCCGATCCCTAAACTTCGGCTCAGTCACCGATTCCCAAGACTGAATTGAACCCCAATCATGTGCTGCCAAATGAAAAGGACGATTTTCCAGCACAGCATTGACCACGCTTTCCAGATCTAAAGATAACTGTTCCAGCCGATAGTCACGAATCCGTTTCGGAATGGAGGATTTCCCTGCACCGCGTACATCATAGCTCAACACATAAAAATCTTGAATCAGCTGCTGAATGACCAGCTCCCAAACTTCCTGATTATCCGGATAACCATGAACCAGGACTAAAGCAGGGTTTGCCTCATTGCCCCAGGTTTTGACATAGAGACGCTGCTGATCTGAGGTAGCCACCCATTGTGTTTGAGCTTGCATATATTTTTATCCTATTTTTTTATTGCCTATTTATTGCAGAGTTTGGGCAATCCGATCAATGCCAGCCTGATCATTGTGTTTTAGTATGTTCTGAAGCCGAAAAAAAATAATTGACCCAAATGAGCCTTTTAAAAAAACTACAGACAATTCCTGCCATTTATAAATTTTTGTTAAATCGCTATGCACCTTACCGCGGCGCAGGGATTGAAATCGATAAAGTTGATCTGGCGAATTATCATATTCGCATCAAAATGCCTTTAACCCATAAAAATCAAAATGTCGTCGGTGTACATTTTGGCGGCAGTTTATATGCAATGGTCGATCCTTTTTATATGCTGATTTTGATGCATCATCTGGGTTCAAAATACATTGTGTGGGATAAATCTGCATCCATACAATTCCTCTCACCCGGTCGTGGCACGGTATATGCCAATATTCGTCTCGATCCAACAGAAATTGACCAGATTAAGCGACTTGCTGAAAATCACGCCCCGGTATACCGAAACTATCATGTAAATATTTTTGATGAATCGGGCGTACGGATTGCCGAGGTAGAAAAGACCATCTATATCCGCCGAAAAAAACCAAAGGCCAGCCATAACTGAGAAAAAAGCGCCTGATTAACAAGCGCTTTTTATCAAATTTTTAAACTTTATTAACGTTTTTTCTCTTCAATGGCTGCACCTGCTCCACCACCAATGGCACCACCAATGGCAGCCCCGGCATTACCCCCAAAGATACTTTTACCCACCGCAGAACCAATAGCACCACCGACACCACTATAGGTCGCATTACGGTTAGAACCACCCTGGGTTTTACTGCCTACTGCTGCACCCGCACCACCACCGACAGCTGCACCGATACCGCCACCAACCTGATTCCCCACACCACCACCAACCGCACCACCAAGTGCAGCTGCGCCAATACGTTGCTCTCTTGGAGACATAGAATCACACCCTGCCAGCATAAAAGTCGACAGGGTTGCCATTGCCATCACGCTCATTAACTTTTTCATGAGATATGTCCTTTTGGCTATTTGTTACAGCATACGTCATGAGTGTGAAGTTAATATCCGCGTAATGTTACTTTTCCAAGTTTTAATGTTGAATGTTGTAATTTAATTTTAATTAAAATACCAAAAAATCGATTCGGCATGTGGAAGATCGATTGTTCGAAATCAGAAATCAGAAATAAGAAATAAGAAATCAGTTAAAGTATTCCCATCGATACATCACTTTATAAGAAAAATTTTAAACAACACAGCGGCTTTATTTAATATTATTTAAATGGGAAGGATCACGAGAATGAAAAAACGCCTTTGCTTGATATTTACATTGTTCTGTTGCAATCCATCGGCCTATCCGGATTCTTCCAATACAAGTTTAATGAATAAAACCAAAGTCCTGAAAAATATTGCTTATGGGCCTCATCCTCAACAGGTCATGGATATCTATTTCCCCACCAAAGCTTTCCCAGATAAAACGCTGACACCGTTAATTGTGATGGTACATGGAGGAGCATGGACTATTGGAGATAAAAATAATGCGGCTGTAGTCAAAAACAAAGTGGCGTATTGGACCAAACAAAACTGGGGATTTATTTCCCTCAATTATCGATTGGTTCCTGAGGTCAGCGTACAACAACAAACCCAAGATATTGCACAGGCACTCATTTATATCCAGAAACAGGCTGCAAATTGGCATGCTGATCCTAAACGTTTGGTTCTGATGGGACATTCAGCAGGTGCACACTTAGTCAGCCTACTCACTACACGCCCCCTCTGGCTGACATCGCAGCCTCAGCCCTGGCGTGCTACAGTGGCTTTAGACAGTGCTGCCTATAATGTCGAAACCATTATGCAAACCCGACATGCACGGTTTTATGATCAAGCCTTTGGTAATCAGCCATCAAACTGGAAAGCACTTTCTCCTATATCTCAACTACACCAAACTTTACCGGCATTTCTCGCTGTTTGTTCCACAATTCGGCCAGACCAACCCTGTATGCAGGCACAGCAATTTATTCAGCAAGCACAAAAATCAGGAACCAAAACCCAGCTATTGCCTATTCCGCTTTCACACAGAGAAATCAACCAGTCACTTGGGCAAAATAATTCCTATACTCAAGCAGTAAATCAGTTTATACAAAGCCATTCCGCTACGGAGAAATGAGCTTATTTCAATCTTATTTAACCTAGAAATGATTTGAGCACTCATTAAAGCACCTATTTTTAATAAATACTTTTTATCTTCCTCGTAAATCCCCAAATATCTCCTCAAAATAAGTACATAAAAAAAGCCACCCGAAGGTGGCTTTTTGAGTCATTTAACGTCGAATTAGAATTCTTGGTTAAATGCTTGGCTTAATGCTTGGTCTACATCAGAGAAGTCATTAACCAGCGCATGTTCTGCAGCTTCTGCTTCTTGACGACGACGTTCCAAGTGGTACGCAAGACCAGTACCAGCCGGAATCAAGCGACCCACAACAACGTTTTCTTTCAAGCCACGTAGGTCATCTTCTTTACCTGTTACAGCCGCTTCAGTTAACACGCGTGTTGTTTCCTGGAACGATGCAGCAGAGATGAACGAGTCAGTAGAAAGCGATGCTTTGGTAATACCCATCAATTGACGTTCAAACTTCGCTGGGAACTTGTTCTGTGCAAGAACGGCTTGGTTCTCACTCATAACACGGATGTAATCCACTTGTTCGCCTTTGATGAAGCTTGTATCGCCACCGTCAGTAATGTCGACTTTACGCAACATTTGACGCACGATCACTTCGATGTGTTTATCGTTGATTTTTACACCTTGCAGACGGTATACGTCCTGAACTTCGTTCACGATGTAGTTAGTCAACGCCACTTCACCTTTCAGACGTAAGATGTCATGCGGGTTTTGCGGACCATCAGAAATGGTTTCACCACGGTTCACATGCTCGCCTTCGAATACGTTGATGGTACGCCATTTCGGAATAAGCTCTTCGTAAATCTCAGAGCCGTCATCCGGAGTAATCACCAGACGGTTCTTGCCTTTAGTCTCTTTACCGAAGCTTACAACACCAGAAATTTCAGCAAGAATTGCATGCTCTTTCGGTTTACGTGCTTCGAACAAGTCAGCTACGCGTGGCAGACCACCGGTAATATCACGGGTACGTGAAGTTTCTTGTGGTACACGACCAATAACGTCACCGACACCAATCGTTTCGCCATCACGGACAGAAAGAATGGTATTTTGTGGCAAGAAGTAGAACTGTTCGCCACCATCAGTGGTATCCAATACAACCGCTGGACGCAAATCTTTACCTGATGCAGGACGTGAAGTCACTGGCAAGATTTCAATCGTGGTCATACCTGTTGCATCATCAGTTTTCGATGTCACTGTTACGCCATCAGCAATTTGGCTGAAACGTACTTTACCGGCAACTTCTGTAACCAATGGATGTGTATGTGGATCCCAAGTCGCTACGATACCGCCTGCTTCAACAGCTTCACCATCTTTCAGCAAGATAGATGCACCGTAAGGAAGTTTATAGCGTTCACGTTCACGACCTAAATCATCCGCAATACCGATTTCACCTGAACGTGAAGTTGATACCAGGTGACCTTTGGCATGTTGTACTGTTTTCACGTTGTGGAAACGTACTGTACCTTTGTTACGAACTTGTACGCTATTTGCAGCAGAAGTTCGGCTCGCAGCACCACCGACGTGGAACGTACGCATGGTTAACTGTGTACCTGGCTCACCAATTGATTGAGCAGCCATTACACCCACAGATTCACCTGGGTTAACCAAGTGACCGCGAGCAAGGTCACGACCATAACACTTCGCACATACGCCAAATGTAGATTCACAGTTTACAACTGAACGTACTTTAACTTCATCGACACCTGCTTCTTCAAGGAAGGCAGCAATTTTTTCGTCAATTAAAGTATTACGTGGAAGAATGACTTCGTCAGAACCAGCACGTTTCACATCTTCAGCAACAACACGACCCAATACTCGAGCACCCAGATTCTCGATGACATCGCCACCTTGAATGAATGGCGTCATGACCAGACCGCCATAAGTACCACAATCCGGCTCGGTAATAACCAAATCCTGCGCTACGTCTACCAGACGACGAGTCAAGTAACCAGAGTTTGCTGTTTTAAGTGCTGTATCGGCCAAACCTTTACGCGCACCATGTGTTGAAATGAAGTACTGAAGTACTGTCAAACCTTCACGGAAGTTTGCTTTAATCGGGGTTTCAATGATCGAACCATCTGGTTTCGCCATCAAACCACGCATACCCGCCAACTGACGAATCTGAGCTGCCGAACCACGGGCACCCGAGTCAGACATCATGTAGATCGAGTTGAATGATTTCTGTTTCTCATCTTCACCCTGTTTGTTCTTAACAGTCGTGAAAGACAAGTTGTCCATCATCGCTTTCGCTACCTGGTCATTGGTACGCGCCCAGATATCGACTACCTTGTTATAACGTTCACCGGCAGTTACGAAACCTTGTTCGAATTGTTGTTCGATTTCACGAACTTCAACTTCTGCTTTTTCGATGATCGAGTATTTCGCTGGTGGAATGAGCATGTCTTCCATACCAACAGATACACCAGAACGAGTCGCTTGACGGAAGCCCAGGTACATCAATTGGTCAGCAAAGATAACGGTATCTTTCAGACCCAATTTACGGTAGCAAGAGTTAATTAACTTGGAGATGTTCTTTTTCGTCATCTCAACGTTGATTTGCTGGAAGTCCATCCCTTCAGGAACAACTTCCCAAAGCAGACAGCGGCCTGGAGTCGTGTCAACAATAATGGTTTGCTGTTCACGGTTTCCATCTTCGTCAATCACAGTCTGGTGTACACGTGCTTTAACGCGAGCGTGTAAATCTACCTGACCTGTTGCAAGTGCACGGTTTACTTCATCAGTATCCGCGAACACCATGCCTTCACCTTTGGCATTGATCGCATCACGCGTGATGTAATACAAGCCCAAGACCACGTCCTGAGAAGGTACGATGATTGGCTCACCGTTGGCTGGTGACAAGATGTTGTTGGTCGACATCATTAACGCACGAGCTTCTAACTGAGCTTCAAGTGTTAATGGTACGTGTACCGCCATTTGGTCACCGTCGAAGTCGGCGTTAAACGCAGCACATACGAGTGGGTGTAGACGGATCGCTTTACCTTCAATCAGGGTTGGTTCAAATGCTTGAAGACCCAAACGGTGAAGTGTAGGCGCACGGTTCAACATCACTGGATGTTGACGGATCACGTGAGCAAGAACGTCCCAAACTTCTGGAGTTTCGCGCTCAACCATTTTCTTCGCAGCTTTAATGGTTGTTGCTTGGCCAGAAGCTTGCAGTTTTGCGAAAATGAATGGCTTGAATAATTCAAGTGCCATTTTCTTCGGAAGACCACATTGGTGCAAACGTAAAGTTGGACCTACAGTAATAACCGAACGACCAGAGTAATCGACACGCTTACCAAGTAAGTTTTGACGGAAACGACCTTGCTTACCTTTGATCATATCAGCCAAAGATTTAAGCGGACGTTTGTTCGAACCGGTAATTGCACGACCACGACGACCGTTATCCAACAATGCATCTACAGACTCTTGCAGCATACGTTTTTCGTTACGTACGATAATGTCTGGAGCAGCAAGGTCAAGAAGACGTTTCAAGCGGTTGTTACGGTTAATCACACGACGGTAAAGATCGTTCAAATCAGAAGTCGCGAAACGACCACCTTCAAGCGGAACCAACGGACGAAGGTCTGGTGGAAGAACTGGCAATACAGTTAATACCATCCATTCTGGCTTGTTGTTTGACTCTTTGAACGCTTCCATCAACTTCAAGCGTTTAGACGCTTTTTTCAGCTTGGTTTCTGAAGTTGTGTTAGGAATTTCTTCGCGAAGACGTGAAATTTCAGCTTCAAGATCGATGTCTTTCAACAGGTCCTGAACAGCTTCTGCACCCATTTTCGCAGTGAATTCATCACCGTGCTCTTCTAACGCCGTGAAGTATTCTTCATCGTTCAGAAGTTGGTATTTCTCCATTGGAGTCATACCTGGATCAGTAACTACATAAGATTCGAAATACAATACGCGTTCGATGTCACGTAAAGTCATGTCTAGAAGAAGACCAATACGAGACGGTAATGATTTCAAGAACCAGATGTGCGCAACTGGAGAAGCCAATTCGATGTGACCCATACGCTCACGACGAACTTTTGCAGTTGTTACTTCAACGCCACATTTTTCACAAATGACGCCTTTGTATTTCATACGCTTGTATTTACCACACAAGCATTCGTAATCTTTTACTGGACCAAAGATTTTGGCACAGAACAAACCGTCACGTTCAGGCTTGAAGGTACGGTAGTTAATTGTCTCTGGCTTTTTAACTTCACCATGAGACCATGACTTAATCATTTCTGGTGACGCAAGACCAATACGGATGCGATCAAACTCTACTGGAGCATGACCATCAGAATCCGTCTTTTTGCGCATGATATCGAGCAAGTCTTTCAATTTTTTTCTCCGTGTGTTGTGGAGATTTTCACTTCACAACTGGGTCACAAATATTGTTTTTTAACTGAATCATCCCCCTTGCCCTCTTTCTTAAGAGGTGAGAAGCACTGCTTCGCAAGGGAGATTCAATGGAACTAATTAGTCACCATTTTTCAGTTCAATGTTGATACCTAAAGAACGGATCTCTTTGGTCAATACGTTGAACGATTCAGGCATACCTGGGTCCATGTAATGGTTACCATCTACAATGTTCTTATAGATACGAGTACGACCTTCAACGTCATCCGATTTCACAGTAAGCATTTCTTGGAGCGTGTAAGCTGCACCGTATGCTTCCAGTGCCCAGACTTCCATCTCACCGAAACGCTGACCACCGAACTGGGCTTTACCACCCAATGGTTGTTGCGTTACTAACGAGTAAGAACCTGTAGAACGCGCATGCATCTTGTCATCAACCAAGTGGTTCAGTTTCAGCATGTACATGTAACCTACAGTTACTGGACGGTCAAAACGTTCACCGGTACGGCCATCATACAATACCGTTTGACCAGTACGTGAAATGCCACCAAGTTCAAGCAATTCTTTGATTTGCGATTCTTCAGCACCATCGAATACAGGAGTTGCTAAAGGAACACCAGCACGCAAATTACCAGACAATGCCAAGATTTCATCATCAGTCAGACTATCAAGATCTTCTTGCTGACCGCCAACTTTGTTGTAAATCTTGTCCAAGAAGTCACGAAGCTCAAGTACAGTGCGTTGCTCTTTCAGCATCTTGTCGATTTGATCGCCAAGACCTTTCGCTGCCATACCCAAGTGAGTTTCCAGAATCTGCCCCACGTTCATACGTGATGGTACACCTAGCGGGTTAAGTACCACATCCACAGGAACACCGTTGGCATCGTGCGGCATGTCTTCTACGGGCAAGATGTTGGATACAACACCCTTGTTACCGTGACGACCCGCCATCTTATCACCCGGCTGGATGCGACGTTTAACTGCGAGGTAAACCTTAACCACTTTCAATACGCCAGTGGTCAGTTCATCACCGGTAGAAAGTTTGCGTTTTTTCTCAGCAAATTTCTCGTCAATCTCCTGGCTCTTCTCTTTCAAGAACACCTGAATTTGCGTTAAACGCTCAGCAATTGCTTCATCACTTGGCTGGATATCCAGTAAGTCAACAAGCTCTAAACCAGATAACAATTCTTCAGTAAGCTTGTCACCGCGTTTAGTGGTACCACCACCATTCGATTCTTGACCTTTTAACAGGCGAACAATACGTTCACGTGCTGCTTCTTCGAAGATTTTAAATTCTTCTTTCAAGTCTTTACGGTAAGCATCAAGCTGTGCTTTCTCAATGGCTTGAGCACGTTCGTCTTTTTCAAGACCGTCACGTGTAAACACTTGAACGTCAATCACTGTACCTTTCACACCTGAAGACACACGTAAAGAAGAGTCTTTAACGTCAGCTGCTTTTTCACCGAAGATTGCACGAAGCAATTTTTCTTCAGGCGTCAACTGCGTTTCACCTTTCGGTGTTACTTTACCAACCAGGATGTCACCCGCTGTTACTTCAGCACCGATGTAAACAATACCTGACTCGTCCAGTTTAGACAGTGCAGCTTCGCCAACGTTAGGAATATCAGCAGTAATTTCTTCTGCACCTAACTTGGTATCACGTGCAACACATGACAATTCTTGAATATGAATCGACGTTAAACGGTCTTCTTGAAGAACACGCTCAGATAACAAGATCGAGTCTTCGTAGTTGTAACCGTTCCAGGTCATGAACGCTACGCGCATGTTTTGACCAAGCGCCAATTCACCGCCATCCGTAGATGGACCATCCGCAAGAACGTCACCACGACCAACTTTATCACCAAGTTTCACAAGAACTTTCTGGTTGATACAAGTGTTCTGGTTCGAACGTGTATATTTGATCAGGTTGTAAATATCTACACCTGCTTCACCTGCGATCATCTCTTCTTCATTGACACGAATTACCACACGAGACGCGTCAACAAATTCGATACGACCACCACGTTTCGCAAGAACACATACACCTGAGTCGTGCGCTACGTTTGCTTCCATACCAGTACCAACAAGCGGCTTGTCGGCGATCAACGTCGGAACAGCCTGACGTTGCATGTTTGAACCCATCAATGCACGGTTGGCATCATCGTGTTCAAGGAATGGAATAAGTGATGCAGCAACAGATACAACCTGTTGAGCAGATACATCCATATGCGTCACTTTTTCAGGAGGCATACGTACGAAATCACCTTGGTGACGTACAGAAACGAATTCTTCAGTCAGGTTACCTTCTTTATCAATTGCAGAATCGGCCTGTGCAATGACAGTACCTACTTCTTCAATTGCAGAAAGATATTCAACGTCATCTGTTACACGACCATCTACAACTTTACGGTATGGAGTTTCCAGGAAACCAAAGTTATTACATTTCGCATAAACAGAAAGTGAGTTGATCAAACCAATGTTTGGACCCTCAGGCGTCTCAATTGGACACACACGACCATAGTGAGTTTGATGTACGTCACGTACTTCGAAGCCCGCACGTTCACGTGTCAAACCACCAGGCCCAAGCGCTGATACACGACGTTTGTGTGTAATTTCAGACAACGGGTTGTTTTGGTCCATGAACTGAGACAACTGACTTGAACCAAAGAATTCTTTGATTGCAGCAGCAACTGGTTTCGCATTGATTAAATCTTGCGGAGACAAGTTGTCAGTTTCAGCTTGGCTTAAACGTTCTTTAACAGCACGTTCAACACGAACAAGACCAACACGGAACTGGTTTTCTGTCATTTCACCAACAGAACGAACACGACGGTTACCTAAATGGTCAATATCGTCGACTTCACCTTTACCGTTACGAATTTCAACCAATGTTTTTAATACATCAGTGATGTCTTCGTTTGAAAGAATACCTTCAACTTCACGAGACTTCTGATCAGTACCGACTTCGTAAGGACGACCCAAACGACGGTTGAACTTCATACGACCGACCGGAGACAAGTCATAACGTTCAGAAGAGAAGAACAGGTTGTTGAACAGGTTCTCAGCAGCTTCTTTTGTTGGTGGCTCGCCTGGACGCATCACTTTGTAGATTTCTACCAGTGCTTCTTCACGACCAGTAGTTGTATCAGCACGTAAAGAGTCAGCAATGAATGAACCGCGATCGATGTCATTGGTGAACAATACGTTAAATTGTTTTACGCCACCTTCAGCCAATTTCACCATGATCTCATGGCTCAATACTGTATTGGCTGCAATCACCTCACCGTCACGCAAAGCAACATCTTCAGCAACAATACGTTCGTACAAGTATTCATCAGGAACAGAAAGTTTTTCTAAACCAGCAGCTTCCATCTGACGTACGTGACGCGCATTGATACGTTTACCTTGCTCTACAATCACTTTACCGTCATTGTCAGCAATGTCGAATTGCGCCATTTCGCCACGAAGACGTTCTGGAACCAGGTCAATCTGGTAGCTACCCATGTCAAGATACACAGGTACTTTTTCGTAGAACATATCCAGGATTTGTTCGTTGCTATAACCCAAAGCACGAAGAACCACAGTCGCAAGCAATTTACGACGACGGTCAATACGAACATATACAAGGTCTTTAGCATCGAATTCGAAATCCAGCCATGAACCACGGTAAGGAATGATACGTGCAGAATAAAGAACTTTACCGCTAGAATGTGTTTTGCCTTTATCGTGGTCAAAGAACACGCCTGGTGAACGGTGTAATTGAGATACGATTACACGCTCAGTACCATTGATGACAAAAGTACCGTTTTCTGTCATGAGTGGCATTTCACCCATGTACACTTCTTGTTCACGTACGTCTTTAATTGATTTGGTTTCGCGATCTTTTAAGATCAAACGAATTTTTACACGCATTGGTGCTGCATAAGTTGAACCGCGTAAAATACATTCACGCACGTCAAACTCAGGCTTACCAAGACTATACTCAACAAATTCTAAAGCAGCATTGCCAGAATAACTTTCAATAGGAAAAACTGAACGAAATGCGGCTTGGAGACCGATATCTTCGCGGTTTTTTGGTGTTTTGCCATCTTGTAAGAATGTTCGGTACGAGTCGACCTGAATCGCGAGCAAGTACGGAGCATCCATGACGCTAGGCAATTTACCAAAATTCTTACGGATCCGTTTCTTTTCGGTATATGAGTATGCCATCTGGAGTCCTCGGAAAGTAAACTAAGCCCGCCTGCAGAACGGACCTAGAAGGAATTACACAGGCCGATATGGCCACCACTTTTTACAAATGCTGCAATTTTTAGTGGTATTAAAACGCTTAGCAATATTTTCAAATATAAAAAATATTGGTAAACGTTTGATATTATTGATTATTATAATAATTGATGCTTTTTTTACACCAATCAAACAAAAATCGAGCCGATAATTGTAACGCAAAAAGGCTGATGACCCAAGAGCCATCAGCCAATTTTTGGGGTCAATTTAAAATTAGACCCCGATCGAAATTACTTAACAGTAACTGTAGCACCAGTTTCTTCAAGTTTTTTCTTAAGTTCTTCAGCTTCTTCTTTAGAAACGCCTTCTTTAAGAACTGAAGGAGCGCCTTCAACCATGTCTTTAGCTTCTTTCAAGCCAAGACCAGTGATTTCACGAACTGCTTTAATTACAGCTACTTTGTTAGCACCGAAAGAAGTCAACTCAACGTTGAATTCAGTTTGTTCTTCAACAGCAGCACCAGCAGCAGGACCAGCAGCAACAGCTACAGCAGCAGCAGATACGTTGAATTTTTCTTCAAAAGCAGAGATAAGTTCAACAAGTTCAAGAACAGTTTTTTCAGCAACTGCGTTTAAGATTTCTTCGTTAGTTAAAGCCATGAGAATAACTCCAAATGGGGATTGAATGGTGTGAAAGTAAATTTAAGCTTATGCAGCTTCTGACTCGTTTTTCTCTTTGAGCGCAGTAATAAGGCGACCCAATTTCGAAATAGGAGCTTGAAGAACGTTTGCAAGCATAGTAAGCGCTTTTTCTTGGTTTGGAAGGTTTGCGATAACACTAACTTCAGCACCTTGATAAACCTTGCCGTCAAATGCAGCAGCTTTAAGTTCAAATGCTTTGTTAGTTTTAGCAAATTCTTCAAACAAGCGAGCAGCTGCGCCCATGTCGTCTTCAGAAGTTGAGAAAGCTAAGATTGTTGGGCCAACAAGGTTGTCATTCAAGATATTGAATTGAGTATCTTGAAGAGCACGTTTAGCTAAAGTATTACGCACAACACGTGTAGCAACACCTAGTTTACGAGCTTCAACACGAAGAGCAGTTAATTGCTCAACAGTTAAACCTTGGTAGTCAGCAACAACAGCAGCAAATGCAGTAGAAGCAACTTCAGCTACTTCAGCTACGATCTGTTTTTTGCCTTCGATAAGAAGAGCCATTGTAAAACCTCCTAACGGTGATTTATGCACTTACAAAGAAGTACACTCCCAATTCGTAAGGCCATCACTGGACTTACACGCGGAGGATGAACAAATCACACCACCGCGTCTACTCGGACTGGACTTTTAAGAAGTGAGTTCCAAAGAACTCCCCTCGCCCGAGGTCTTTGACGCTGACAAATTTACATTTATCAATTCAAAGTTTGCCTAAGTTCGCAAAATACGACGAAGCGTTTCTTGCGTAAGTTTTAAAGTAGTGCTTTAAAACTTACTCAGGGCTTTAAAATTCTTTTCTAAGTCAAACTTAGTTAGATACGTTTGCTACATCAATAGTAAGACCAGGACCCATAGTTGAGCTCAAAGTGATCTTTTGAATGTATACGCCTTTAGAGGTAGCTGGCTTTAAACGCTTCAAGTCAGCAACTAAAGCTTCAACGTTTTGACGAACAGCAGCAGTTTCAAAGCCTACTTGACCGATCGCAGCGTGGATGATACCCGCTTTGTCTACACGGTAACGTGCTTGACCAGCTTTTGCATTTTTAACTGCAGTAGCAACGTCAGGAGTTACAGTACCCACTTTAGGGTTTGGCATTAAGCCACGTGGTCCAAGGATCGTACCAAGTTTACCTACAACGCGCATTGCATCTGGAGCAGCAATTACTACGTCAAAGTCAAGGTTACCCGCTTGGATGCTTTCAGCAAGATCATCAAAACCAACAACGTCTGCGCCTTCAGCTTTAGCAGCTTCAGCAGCAGCGCCTTGAGCAAATACAGCTACACGTACAGTTTTACCAGTACCCGCAGGAAGCGTAGTTGCACCACGAACCACTTGGTCAGATTTACGAGGATCAACACCTAGGTTTACTGCAATATCCAAAGATTCTTTGAATTTAGGAGCTGGAAGGCTCTCTAAAACTGCAACAGCTTCTTCTAGCGTGTAAACTTTGTGTGCTTCTACAGCAGCTACGATCGCTTTTTGACGTTTAGTTAATTTAGCCATGTCTTAAAGCTCCACTTCCAAGCCCATAGAACGCGCAGAACCAGCAATGGTACGTACACGTGCGTCTAAGTCAGCACCAGTAAGATCTGGTTCTTTAGTAGTCGCAATTTCTTCCAATTGAGCACGAGTCAACTTACCAACTTTAGTTTTGTTAGGTACAGCCGAACCCTTTTGGATACCAGCAGCTTTCTTAAGAAGAATCGCAGCAGGTGGAGTTTTCATGATGAATGTGAACGACTTGTCGTTGTACACAGTAATCACTACAGGAATTGGTAGACCAGCTTCAAGTTTTTGTGTAGCAGCATTGAATTCTTTACAGAATGCCATGATGTTAACACCACGTTGACCTAGTGCAGGACCAATCGGTGGAGATGGATTCGCTTTACCAGCTGGAACTTGCAGCTTGATATAGCCGTCAATCTTCTTAGCCATTTCAAATTACCTCTGGGTGCAAACGCCGCTAGGCTCCCCAACATTATCTACGTAACAAAACTGTTACAACAACAATGCCCGATCCATAACAAATCGGGCGTTTTCAATACAGCTTAAATCAGTTCGCTTTTTCGACTTGACGAAATTCGAGCTCAACCTGAGTTGGACGATTGAATACATTGATTGTCAACGTTAAACGTGACTTCTCGTACAGAACCTCTTCCACCACACCTTTAAAGTCAGTGAATGGACCGTCAATAACGAGTAATTCTTCGCCTGGCTCAAACATCGTCTTAGGACGAGGCGCTTCACCAGTATTGCGTACACGTGCAAGAATCGCATCAGCTTCTTTTTGCGTAATCGGTGCAGGTTTTTCTGCTGTACCACCGATGAAACCTAATACTTTTGGACATTCTTTAACGATGTGCCAGGTATCATCATTCATTTCCATTTCGACTAATACGTAGCCAGGAAAGAATTTACGCTCTGATTTACGCTTCTTACCATCCTTCATCTCTACCACTTCTTCGGTAGGAACCAGGACTTCACCAAAGCTATCGGCTACAGCGCTACGCTGGATTCGATCATTAAGTGAACGCATCACTTGTTTTTCATAACCTGAATAGGCATGAATAATGTACCAACGTTTCATAGCTCTTTTACCCGATAAAAAACTTCATTAACCAGCCCAAGATGTAATCAAAACACCATAAAACAATAGCAGCGATTACAACAACAGCAAGAACATGCCAAGATGTGGATACCGTTTCCTGCTTAGTCGGCCAAGTCACACGACGCAGCTCAATTCGAGCGTCTTTCAACAAACGAACAAAGCCTTTGCCTTGATGGGTGGCGTATAATAAACCTAAAGCCACTACGATACAAGCCAAAATTATTCCAACGCGCACCCAAACACTATTGGCTGGTGCCCAATACGCTGGCAAATACTGCCCCCCTATGGCTGCACCGATTAATAAAATCAATGCGATAACCCATAGAACAATATCTAAAGGGGAACCAGAATTAACAACTTCAGCAGAATTATTTCTTTGTGGAATTGGCGCTTCGCTTAATGCGTCACGCGATTTATCATTCGACATTTTTGTACTCGTCGTAGGCTTCGCGACTTATTATATGACAATTTAACCAGCATCAAGCTTTTTTTTAAAAAAATGGCAGGCCAGGAGGGACTCGAACCCCCAACATTCGGTTTTGGAGACCGACGCTCTACCAATTGAACTACTGACCTACAGTACAAATCGGGAACTGAAGTCCCCGATCTGTAATTTCAACTTATGGTTGCTATTATGCAGTTACTTTAGCAACAACACCAGCACCAACTGTACGACCACCTTCACGGATCGCAAAACGTAGACCTGGGTCCATTGCGATTGGGTGGATCAATTCTACTGACATTTCTACGTTGTCACCAGGCATAACCATTTCAACGCCTTCTTTCAAAGAAATCGCGCCAGTTACGTCAGTTGTACGGAAGTAGAACTGTGGACGGTAACCGTTAAGGAATGGAGTGTGACGACCACCTTCTTCTTTAGAAAGTACGTATACTTCTGCATCGAATTTAGTGTGCGGCTTGATTGTACC